>CAZFSN010000001.1:0-6620 GCA_964521815.1 uncultured Ignavibacteria bacterium
GGCGACGGTGACTGCGATGGCGATGGACCTCACGGCCCCGGACGGCCATAATTAAAATAACTCCTTTGATCATAAGCGGTTGGCAGGCTGGACTGGATCCCTCGTATCCGGCCTGCTTTATCGGGAAGCGCAGATCGGCTCAGGTCGATTTGCGCTTTAATTCCTTGATAACTACCGATAAAAATCATAAGTATTACATGGATTGATTTATTGAAAGAATGGCTGAATTAAGACTATGAAAAATATCCGTTTTTATCTTAACTTATTAGCTTCATTGGGAATATTGCTTTTGATAATAACCGTTGGGCAATCTTATCTGGAATATCGTTCGAGCCAGGCCGCTGTTTTAAGTATATTCAAAAGCCAGGCGGAGATGATGATTTCCAGTATCGCCAAAGCCGGTGAAAAGGGCTTAATCGCGTATCAGAGCCTTCAAGAACAAACCGGCCAAAAATTATTCGCTATCGCCGGTTCAATAGATATGCTTATTCAGTTCGATTTGTTGAACGAATCGAGGCTTAAAGAAATTGCGGATCAAAACAAGCTTACGGTTATTCTCGTTTTCGATCATAAATCTCATTTGCAATTAAATTATCCCGATAAGGCCAAAGATTATATCGATAGTACGATTATAAATTCTTTCATTACGCCTTTTATCACCGGTGGTTTGAAACAGGTCGCGATTGGTTTTATCGAGGGATTATTGGATACCGGCAGAATATTCGCGGCAGAATTTCGGACTAAAGCCGGCGGGACAATCCTGATCGGGATTGACGCGGCCAACCTTCAAAACCAGAGACGGGCGTTTGGGGCCGGCAGTATTATCGAGGATATGTCGCAAAATGCCGGAGTAAAATACGCCGGGATATTAAACGGCGATATAGTCATTGTGGCCACCAAAAATTTCCCTATTGCCAAGCTTGATGAATGGTACGAATCGAGCAGTGATTCTATCCTTTCCCGAATCCATACTTTTAATAATTCGGGTGCTACTGAAGAGAGAATTTACGAGGCTATGGGGCCTTTTTATGTCGCCGATCAAAACTATGGCAAAATTGTTATAGGTCTGGATACCGCTGCCTTGAATATATTGACATCAAGGCTAAAAAAGGACGTCTTCTGGCATTCGATACTGAGCCTTTTGATAACTCTGGCCGCTGTTTTCGGAGTGGTTATCTGGAATAATCTCAAGTTGGTTTCACGAAAATACGCGGAAATTAAAAGCGAAGTTCAAAAACTCGAAGCCGACAAAGCGGTCAAGGCGAGGCTGGCCTCGATGGGCGAACTGGCCGGAGGTGTGGCCCATGAAATCAGAAATCCCTTAAACGCGATAAGGGTCATAATTCAACGGCTTCAACGCGAGTTCACGCCGAATAATGATAAAGAAGAATATTTCGAATTGACCAATATAGTCAAACGCGAAACGGACAGGATAAATGAGTCGATAGCCCAATTTTTGAAAATGGCTCGCCCGCCGGCTCTGCAAAAAGCAATTGCCAATTTAAATCGATGTATAATAGATGCGCTCGATTTGTTCGAGCCAAGGGCTAACCAGCGAAATATAGTCATAACCAAGGAATTAGGGAAATTGCCAGATATTAGTCTCGACTCCAAACTCTGCAGCCAGGCTATATTAAACATTCTGGAAAATGCCCTTGATGCCGTAGCTGAAAACGGGCATATTATTGTAAGAACTTATGTCAAACAAAAGCGAGTTTATATCGAAATAGAAGATGATGGCGCCGGCATCCCGGATGATTTGAAAGCCCGGGTATTCGATTTGTATTTTACTACCAAAGATTCGGGCACCGGCATGGGGTTGCCGTCGGTTCTAATGACAGTGAAAGAACACGGCGGAAGTGTCGAGATTTTAGACAGCCAACCCGGCGGAACGATTTTCAGATTGGAGTTTCCGATTGAGTAATCAGGCTAACATTTTGGTAGTCGATGATGAACTAAACCAACGTCAGGCAATTGGCGGTTTTTTAAAAAAACTGAATTATAATGTTCTGACCAGCCCTAACGGCGAGGGCGCGCTGGCTCAAATCAAGAATAAACCGATCGATCTGGTAATTTCCGATATTCGTATGCCCGGTATGAACGGGCTGGAACTTCAAGCCCGGGCTCATGAGATAATACCGGACATGACATTCATATTTATGACCGCCTATGGATCGGTCGATGACGCGGTAGAGGCTATGCGAAAAGGCGCCTATAATTACCTTTCCAAACCGATTGATCTCGACGAATTGGAAATCAACATAGTTAAAGCATTAGAGAATCGCCAGCTGATAGTCGAGAACCGTCAGTTAAAACAGATGCTTCAAGTTAAAGGCGAATCTCAGGGGCTGATATCATCATCGCAGGGTATGGCTGAAGTCCTCAATATCGTGGCCCGGGTCGCGCCCACGACCGCGACCGTCTTGATTCAGGGAGAATCCGGAACCGGCAAGGAACGAGTAGCCCGGGTGGTTCACTATGGCTCATCGCGGGCCGATAAGCCTCTGGTCATTGTTAATTGCGCGGCTATACCCGAAACCTTGCTCGAAAGCGAAATGTTTGGCCATGAGGCCGGCGCTTTTACCGGCGCGCAGGCATTGCGAAAAGGCAAACTCGAAATGGCTAACGGCGGCACCGTGTTTATCGATGAGATAGGCGATATGCCGTCAAGCATCCAGCCGAAACTACTTCGCTTTTTACAGGAGGGAACGATCGAGCGACTAGGGTCAGCGAAAAGCCTCAAGCTCGATATCAGGATTATCGCCGCCACTCACCGAGACCTCGAAGCAATGGTCAAACAGGGCGTCTTTCGAGAAGATCTTTATTTTAGACTGAATGTAATCAAGCTAAATATTCCGCCTTTGCGTGAAAGAAAATCAGATATAGTTCCGTTAGCCGAACACTTTATAAAAATCTACGCACAAAAAAATTCAAAACAAGTACTTGGCTTCACCTCACAGGCCAAAGATGCCTTGCTTAAATACGATTATCCGGGTAATGTAAGAGAGTTGGAGAACGCTATCGAAGCGGCAGTAGTTTTAACCCGTAACGAAGCAATTGATATTAACGATCTGCCCTATTCATTTCATTCTCAGGGCGGTTCGCATACATTTAGCGAAGACGACCCGTTACCTGTAAAGCTTGAAGTTATCGAAAAAAGGCTAGTCGCGGAAGCGTTACACAAAGCCAATGGCAATCAAAGTCAAGCCGCCAGAACGCTTGGAATTTCAGAAAAAAATATCCGGGACAGATTAAAAAAATGGGGCTTTAAAACTTGATGTTAGCTAATAGAATTCGACCATTAGGACGAATCTTTCGACAATCCGGTCGCAAAAAAGCGGTCGTAACGCAAATCACCCCAAATGACCTATGTAACAGCATGGTGTACAATAACTTAATTTAGCGGAATATTATTGGCTTTGGCATTGGTTTTGCAATATCATAAAGTAGTAATTATGGGGACAGCAAAATGATAGAAGAATTAAAAAACAAAAAAATGATATTAACCGACATACGGTATCATATATGGCTATTTATCGCTATCTCGTTCATCTTAATAACTATTTTCCCAATTAGTATTCAGGCGCAGGATGATAAATCGGTTAAAAAACAGACAGCCGCGCAACAGTTTGTAGATGAGGATGGTGATGGTTTCAACGACCTTCTGCCGGATTCGGATGGCGATGGTATCCCGGACATGATCGATCCCGATTTTAAGGGCAACTCCGCTGAAAGCCTTTACATGCATCGTTATATGAACGGCCAGACTATTGAAGCTGAGAGAAATCAATTCCAGCACATGTTTCAGCATGGCGAACAGGGACAATACGGCCCCAATGACAGCACCGGCCATGGTATGCATGATGGCTTGGGGGGCGGCCATCATGGCGGCGAAGGAGATGGCCCGGATAGCGGCGGACAGGGAGGTAGGGGCAATGGCGGTCAAGGTGGCGGTGGCCAGGGGGGCAATGGTGATGGCGGCGGATCCGGCTTCAACGCGCCCGAATCCAAGGGAAATAATTCCAATCCGCCGGATCAGGGAATCGCGGACAAGCAGGAAGTCGAACATGGCAACGCCAAAGACAATCAAACGCAGAAGCCCTCTGAAGACAAAAACGGACCAGGCAATCAAGGCGGCCATGGCGGCCGGCCATGAAGATTATTAGCCTAAAACAATTTTAATTTTCAAGTAGGCAACGTTGGCTAATCGCGGACTATTGGATAAAATTCTAATCTTAATAATAACAATATTATCATATAATTGGGCCGCGGCCTATACGGGTCTTACCGCCGAAACGGGCGGCGGCTATTCAAGCAATCTATACGCCGACAGTTTCAGTATTGGTGATAGTTATCTTTTAAGCGCTGTTTCGATTTCGGATACGGAATTTAAAGCCACGAAATTACGTATTTATTACGATTTGGTTTATTACCAGTATGATACCCGCAACAGCATAAATCAATTTAATCATTTGGCGGGGCTCACATTATTCCGAAATTTAATCGGCGATAAATTTAAATGGAAAATAGAAGCTGCCGGAACATATAGAGATTATACTGAGGACAACTCAGATTACGATAATTCAAGGTTTTTTCTTAAAGGTAATGGTTCGTACTATTTAATTCCCGGTTTACAATTAAAATTTAATTATCTATTCGAATCATCATCATATTCGGGTTTTGACAAACTAAACAACAGTGGCCACCGCATAGACGGCGAAATTACAAAAACCTTCCCATCACGGACTACGGCCAGGGCTAATATCCAATATTCGCGCCGGCAATTTTCAATCGATGACAGTGTGGTCGATTGGCTTGATCTGGAATTAAAACTAACGCAATCGGTCGATTTAAGAACCGGCATCAGCGGATCAGGATCGATTCGGTTCGCCGGTGATGGCACGCGGCCGCTATCCAGCTACTACTACATAAGCGGGATTACTCCCTATTGGGATCCCTGGGATGGCTATCAATTCAACCTGTCGGTTAAACGGATATTACCCTGGGGTATTGTAGCCGTGACCGGTTTTGACTACTGGAATAGAACATTTGACTATAGCGAAAGCCAGCAAAGCGAATTACCGTGGCTAACGGGCATCAGAAGCCGGGAGGATAAAGGCTGGCTTCTGAAAGCGGAATTTAAAAGACAATTCAATCTCTATGGCAAATTCGGGCGGGCGGTAAGAGTTGCCTTAATGCCCGGATACTTTTCAAATTCCTCTGATGATTTGTATTATGAATATAATTATTTCTTCATCAACCTGTCGGCTAAATTAGATATATTTTAATTGTCTCGTTGATAATAGAGCACAAGATAAATAAAACCGAAGCTTCCGGCCGCGTACTTGATAAAATCAAGTCCGGACGTTTATAATATTACCTAAAATCCGCCGGAAAGGCTATATAACAATATCATCAACACAATCAATGTGATAATTATATAAGTCCGATCTTTCTGATGCATGAATCCATATATCGATAAGATTACCCGGGTGACCGGGGTAGCTATCAATAAAAGAAGGCCAAGTTGGATAACGGCCTGTGGGCTGAAACTGATGACCTCTTTTAAAATCCCGATGATGCTCCGCAGGCCGGCCGGTTCGCCCCGGAATACCCGGTAATCCGGCAGATACGAACCATGACTCAATAAATATATTATCCCGCCCAAGAGCACGACTGTAGCGGCAATTATTACGCCTGTCCGTAAAAGATTCCCCAGGATATTTTCTACTTCTTGATCTGTCCAGTTTCGCATGTTTATTAGCCCTACAATTTTCCGGTAAATCCATTGTAGATCATCTCGAATGCCAGTACTAAAATTATGACCGCGAACACCAACCGCAAAATTCGGGAACGGGTATGGGCCAGCACCCTCGATCCGATCAGTGAGCCGCCAAGCACACCCAGCATCACCGGCATAGCCAGGCCGGGGTCGATATAGCCGCGATTGAGGTAAATCCCGGCGCTGGCGGCGGCGGTGACGCCGATCATGAAATTGCTGGTAGTAGTCGATACCTTGAACGGTATTTTCATTATTTTATCCATTGCCAGTACTTTAAAAGCGCCGGAGCCGATTCCCAAAAGTCCCGAAAGCCAACCGGCTACAACCATCATGCCAAAACCGCCGGGGATTCTCTGCACGTTATAATTCCTGGGGCCGTCTGGAGTCGGAAAGCTGGAATTCATCCGTAACAGGGCGGCGATTTTGCCGGTAGTCACCGGTTCATCATTCTTTTTGGCGGGTCGGCCGGAGATAAATGCCGAATAAACCAGGACAATCCCGAAAATAATTGCCACCGCCGATGGCGATATACGTGTCGCCAAATGCGCTCCGAGCAAGGCGCCAATAGTCGTAGCGATTTCCAGAAACATACCGATTCGGATATTGGTAAAGCCCTCTTTGACATAAGCCGCCGCCGCGCCCGAGGAAGTGGCAATTACCGATACCAGCGATGCCCCTATCGCATAGCGGATATTAATGCCAAATAACAACGCCAGCGCCGGAATGATAATCACACCACCGCCCAGGCCGGTAAGGGAACCCAGAAAACCGGCAGCTATGGAGATAAGCAAAATCAGTAATGTCATTTCCAGTAAGTTCATCTTTATTATCTTCCGAT
>CAZFSN010000001.1:6720-52639 GCA_964521815.1 uncultured Ignavibacteria bacterium
GCTACCATGCAGAATATCGATCCAATCAAAGCGGAATTTTCGGTACCGGAAAAGTATGCTGTCAAATTATCGCGTGGTTCTAAAGTGATAATCCAGGTCGGCGAATCGCCGGAACAATATCAGGGAATTATCTATGCCGTCGAGGCCAAAGTTGACCCCGGTACGCGAACCCTTAAAGCGCGCGCGACTATCCCCAATCCCGATACGCGGCTGATACCCGGACAATTTTGCAAAGTCGAAATCGTTTTAGAACACATACCCGATGCCATTATGATTCCCGCCGAGGCCCTTATACCGGAACTGGCCGGTCAGAAAGTGTTCGTATGCGAAAACGGCCTGGTGAGTTCGCGTCCGGTTACTACCGGGATCAGGACCGAATGGGAAATTCAAATAACTACCGGCTTAAATCCAAATGACACCTTAATTACAACCGGACTTCTGCAACTTACAGACGGTAAACAGGTCAGAATAACGAGTTCTGCTACGGAATAAGGCAATTGTTAATATGAACATCTCCTCTGTCTGTATAAATCGTCCCGTCATGTCAATTGTATTTTCGATTCTGATAGTATTATTCGGTGTGATCGGCTTTTTCTTTTTGGGCGTACGCGAGTATCCCAGTGTCGACCCGCCGGTAGTCACGGTTTCCACATCATATACCGGCGCTAATGCCGATGTCATCGAATCACAGATTACCGAACCGCTGGAGGAATCGATCAACGGTATATCCGGCATTCGATCTCTGACTTCCACGAGCCGCGACGGGCGAAGCTCGATAACCGTTGAGTTTGAACTGGGTGTCGATATGGAAGCCGCCGCCAATGATGTCCGTGATCGCGTTTCCCGGGCCCAGAGAAATCTTCCCACGGATGCCGATCCGCCGGTTATATCGAAAGCCGATGCCGATGCCACGACTATTCTGGGGTTGACCGTGCAAAGCGACAGGCGAACGCTTCTGGATTTATCGGCAATCGCTAATGATATTTTCAAAGAACGCCTGCAAACTATTCCCGGAGTCAGTGATATTCGAGTTTGGGGCGAAAAGAAATACGCGATGCGGCTTTTAATCGATCCCGGCCGTCTGGCCGCGTATGGTTTGACGCCTCTGGATGTCCGCAACGCGCTCAACCGCGAAAATGTCGAATTGCCGTCCGGCCTTATCGAGGGCTACGCTACGGAATTATCTATCCGCACATTCGGCAGGATGTCCACGCCCGAGGAGTTCAACAACCTCATAATCAAGGAAACGAAGGGTTCTATAGTAAGATTGCGGGATGTGGGTGAGGCCGTACTGGCGCCGGAAAACGAACGTACCCTGTTACGCGGCAATGGCGGTATCCCGATGGTTGGGATCGCGGTCACTCCGCAACCGGGTTCGAATCACATCGCTATCGCCGATGAATTCTACCGTCGTATCGACCAAATCAAACGCGATCTGCCTGATGACGTAAAACTCAATATCGCGATGGATACCACGGCCAATATCCGTAAGGCAATTACGGAAGTAGAGGAAACTATATTATTCGCTTTCCTTTTGGTGCTGTTAGTCATATTCGCCTTTTTGCGTCACTGGCGAACAACGGTAATCCCTATGCTGGCAATACCAATTTCTTTAATCGGATCGTTTTTCATCATGTATATCGCTGATTTCTCGATAAATATCCTAACCTTACTGGGTATTGTCTTATCCACCGGTATCGTTGTTGATGATGCTATCGTAGTGCTGGAAAATATCTATCGCAAAATCGAACAGGGTATGCCCCCTATAGAAGCCGGCCACAAGGGTTCGAAAGAAATTTATTTCGCGATTATCTCCACCACTATTACGTTAGCGTCGGTATTTCTGCCGATCATTTTCCTTCAGGGGCTTACCGGCCGACTGTTTCGGGAATTCGGTATCGTCGTTGCCGGGTCGGTGCTTATCTCGGCTTTTGTATCGCTAACCCTCACGCCGATGATGAGCGCCCGCCTGCTGCGCAAGAACGAACATGAAGGCAAGCTTTTCCAAAAAAGCGAACTGCTTTTTAATAATTTGAATCTGGGCTATAAAAATTGGCTGGGCCAATTCATTCAGAAGCGCTGGCTGGCATTTGTGATTATGGCGGCGTCTCTGGCGATAATTTTCGGTCTAGGTTCAATTATCCCCTCCGAGCTGGCCCCGATGGAGGACAAGAGCCGCTTGATGATAAACGCTACCGCCCCCGAAGGGACATCATATGAGGCGATGGTCGACTATATAGGTAAGATTATCGCGGCGGTAGATACTTTGCCTGAAAGAGATGTGATCATGTCGCTGACTGCCCCCGGTTTCGGTTCCAGCGGCGCGGCTAATTCTGGTTTTGTCAGAATGACTTTAGTTCCGCCTGACCAAAGATCGCGAAGCCAGCAGGAGATAGCCGATGCCATTTCCACTCAACTGCGCAAGGAAACATTCGCCCGGGCATATGTTACCCAGGAACAAACTATCGGCGGCCGGCGGTCGGGTTTGCCGGTACAATTTGTTATCCAGGCCCCAACCCTGGAGAAACTCAAAGAAGTAATTCCGGCATTCATGGAAAGAGCTCAAGCCGATTCGGTCTTCCAGATAGTCGATCTGAATTTGAAGTTCAACAAGCCCGAATTGACGGTCCAGATCGATCGCGACCGCGCCCGGGCGCTGGGAATTACGGTCAGAGATATTGCTGAAACTTTACAGCTTTATTTCAGCGGCCAGAGATATGGCTATTTCGTCTTCAACGGCAAGCAATATCCAGTGATTGCTCAGGCCAATCGGGTTAACCGCGATGAGCCGCTTGACCTCAGTTCCATCTATGTCAGAAATAATCGCGATGAACTAATTCAGTTGGATAACGTCGTCGACCTTTCTTATCGAAGCAGTCCGCCTCAGCTTTACCGCTATAATCGCTATGTGGCGGCCACAGTCAGCGCATCGCCGGCCAAAGGCTATACGCTGGGTTCGGCAATCGATGAAATGCAGAAAATCGCCAATGAGGTGCTGGATGAATCATTCACGACCAGCCTGTCCGGTACGGCCAAAGAGTACGCCGAAAGCTCCAATACTCTTTTGTTCGCGTTTGTCTTGGCCTTAATTTTAGTCTATTTAATTTTATCCGCCCAGTTCGAAAGCTTTCGCGATCCGTTTATAATCATGTTTACCGTGCCTCTGGCGCTGGCCGGAGCTATACTATCGCTATGGATATTCCGCCAGACTTTCAATATTTTCAGCCAGATCGGTATTATCGCCTTAGTAGGTATTGTCACCAAGAATGGTATCCTGATCGTGGAATTTGCCAATCAACGTCGGGCGCATGGGCTGGGTATCGCCGAAGCCGTTATCGATGCCGCCGCGCAGCGATTCCGCCCCATCTTGATGACCAGCCTGGCAACCGTATTCGGCGTATTGCCAATCGCTCTGGCGCTGGGCGCGGCGTCCCAAAGCCGGTCTTCGATGGGTATAGTTATTATCGGCGGTTTGCTTTTTTCACTGGTCCTGACCCTGTTTATAATCCCCGCTCTATACACTTATCTATCATCTCGAAAACAACGACAGAAACTTCAGCCGATAGATACGCCGGCTATGTCAGAAACCATTTAATCGAATTAGATATTTACGCGAAAATATTAGCTAATTTAAACTTTCCCTTAATATTTATGTTATTATATAATAGGCTAATATGAACAGCTATTTGACATAGCTAAATAAAGCTCCTGGAGGTACATACAATGAAACGAATTGCCGTAGTAACCAGCGGTGGCGACGCGCCGGGAATGAATGCCGCGATCCGAGCCGTCGTTAGAAATGCAATTGAGTTTGGCCTGGAAGTATTTGGGGTGGAACGCGGCTTTGTCGGTTTGAAAGAAGGTCATTTTAAACGTCTAAAAAGAAGAGATGTCAGCAACATTATCCAGCTAGGGGGCACGATGTTGGGCAGCTCGCGGCTGCCGGAATTTCGCGAAAAAACCGTGCGTGAGCAGGCAATATCCAAGATGAATCAGGCGGGAATCGATGGCCTGGTCGTGATAGGCGGCAATGGTTCGCAAGCCGGAGCCGCGGCCTTATGGGCGGATGGATTTCCGACGGTCGGAGTCGCTTCGACTATTGACGACGATCTGGTCGGTAGTGAGCCCTCGATTGGCACCTATACGGCCGCCGAAATAGGTTTGATAGCAATAGATCAGCTTAAAACCACGGCTTCAGCCCAGCATCGGGCTTTCTTGATCGAAACCATGGGCCGCAAATGCGGGCATCTGGCGCTAATTGTCGGTATAGCTGGCGGCGCGGAAGCTATCGTTATTCCTGAATATGAATTGACTCCTGAGCAAGTCGAACACGAGCTAAGAAACGCTTATGTTCGGGGCAAGTCGCACGCTATCGTGGTTGTCGCTGAGGGGGCTAAAAATAACGCGGATCGGCTGGCTGTATATTTTAAGAAGCGAGAGCAGGAGGTTGGCTTTGGCCTTAGAATAACGAAACTGGGCTATGTTCAACGAGGTGGAGCGCCCGGGATTTTTGATAGATTACTTGGCACAAAATTAGGTTCAAAAGCGGCTGAATTGCTTTATAATAACCATCCCGGCAATTTGGTTGGAATTATGAAAGATGAAGTACTGGTAACTCCTTATGAAGATGTCACCGGGAAAATAAAATCGATAGACCGTGAACTTTATGAGTTGGCGGAAATTATGGCTAAATAACAAATGAATTACCGAAAATAAATTTGTTTAAGCAGCCGGAATAAATTAAGGAGGAATTCATGCCGGTAAATATAGATGTATTAGATCTCTCGATACATAAAATATGTGAATGGATAATCTGATGCCACAAAAAATTAACTTTTGGGGAGCAGTTTCAATTGGCATCGGCGGTATGGTTGGGGGAGGTATCTTCGCGGTACTGGGATTGTCGGTACAGCTGTCCGGAGGCGGAGCGCCAATTTCATTCGCCATCGCCGGATTGATCGCGCTTCTGACCGCATACTCATATTCCAAGTTGTCGGTAGCTATGCCAAGCCAGGGCGGAACAGTAACTTTTCTGGATCGTGCCTTTAAACCAGGCATAGTGATTGGTGGGTTCAACATCCTTTTATGGTTTTCATATATAGTCATGCTGTCTCTGTATTCTTATGCTTTCGGCAGTTATGGTTCAACTTTTGGATCCGATAGTTTTCAGCCGGTTTTAAAACATATTCTGATAAGCGGCAGTATTATTCTTATAGCAAGCCTGAACATGCTTAGTGCCGATATCATAGGCCGGGCTGAAACCTGGATAGTCGGCTTAAAAATTATAATACTACTGACTTTTATTGCTGTTGGGTTTTCCGGGGTCAATACTGAACAGCTTTCGTGGGGGACATGGTCTCCCCCTTTGCACTTGATTGCGGGCGGGATGATTATATTTCTTGCCTATGAAGGATTTGAATTAATCGCTAATACCGCGCATGATATAAAAAATCCCGAGAAAAATTTACCGCGGGCGTATTTTTCAGCTGTCGTGTTCGTGATAATACTGTATATACTTATCGCCGCCGTAGCTATCGGTAACTTGCCGGTGAGCAAGATCGTTGAAGCCAAAGATTATGCCCTGGCTGAAGCGGCCAAGCCGTTTCTGGGTCATCCCGGTTTCATACTTATAGCGGTTGCGGCCTTACTTTCAACAGGGTCGGCTATAAACGCGACTATGTATGGGACGACGCGGCTGAGTTATATAATCGCGAAAGATGGGGAATTACCGGTGGTGCTGGATAAAAAAATCTGGAATCGCCCTCTTGAGGGATTGATAATAACATCTTTGGTCACATTAATTATTGCGAACTTTTTTGATCTTTCAAGCATTTCGACCATGGGTAGCGCCGGTTTTCTAATTATTTTTGCCGCGGTGAATGCCGCAAACGTTAAGTTGTACCGGCTGACAAAAAGCCAACGGTTATTTTCTGCCCTTGGTCTGGTTGCCTGTATCGGGGCATTGGCTGTACTTATATGGCAGACCGCGATGACCTCGCCGATTAGATTGATTGTTTTAATATCAATGACGGGATTAGCTTTCATTGTTGAATGGTTATATCGGCAATTGAGTGGAAGAAAAATAAGCATATCGGAATCGAAGTGAAGATATTATTAGTTACTATGAGTGCTGTAAATACAAACATTGATGATCGGAGAATATGGCTAAAACAGGAATAATCTGTACGCTTGGTCCAGCCGGCGATAAAACCGGAAAGCTAAAGGAAATGATAGAAGCCGGGATGAGCGTGGCCAGGCTGAATTTTTCTCATGGCACTCATGCCGATCATCAAAAGCGAATTGACGTTCTTGACAAACTGAATCGGGAATGCGAAAATAGCGTTAAGATACTGCAAGACCTGGAAGGTTTTCGAATCAGGATCGGCTCTTTCGAGGACAAGCCTGAAGGCACGATCGAGCTAAAAGAAAGCCAGATAGTCTTCTTGAGCAATCAGACCGTAAAGCATGATTATGAAACAATACCACTGGATTACCGGGGGTCTCTGCAGGTTATTAATTCCGGGGATTTCATCTATATCGATGACGGGAATATCGCTCTGAAAGCGACAAACGTGACGGAGACATCCGTTCAATGCGAGGTCGTTATTCCCGGCAGCCTTAAGGAGCGTAAGGGAGTCAATATCCCCGAGGCGAGATTCCCATTTGAAGGCCTTTCTGAAAAGGATCGTTTGGACCTTCAGTTTGGCATAAAAAACAAAGTCGATTTTATAGCCCAGTCGTTTGTCAGAAACGGACAGGATATCACCGATATAAAAAGTTTTATTACGAAGAATAATTATAATTGCCGACTGATTGCCAAAATCGAGAACAAGGATGGCATAGAAAATCTCGATAAAATACTGGATATTGCCGATGGTGTCATGGTTGCCCGGGGAGATATGGGAGTTTCCCTGCCCATTTACGAAGTCCCGATCATTCAGAAAATGATTATCAAAAAGTGCAATCAACGTAAGAAAATCGTCATTACCGCCACTCAGATGCTGGAAAGTATGACGGAAAACCTGCGACCAACCCGCGCGGAGGTAAGCGACGTGGCTAACGCTATCCTGGATGGTACGGATTATGTGATGCTGTCAGGCGAAACGGCTATCGGCAAGCATCCCGTAGAAACAATTGACATGATGAAAAAAATAATCGATTTCACCGAGCAATCACTCAAAGCCAATGAAAGCATTTCATAAATCAATTACAGCCGATGATAAGCGGTATGACCTCATTAAAATTATGCCTCCGAGTATGTCAGGGGCCGTGTCCCGCAAGGGATAGCTAACGCTAGCTCCTGACCGAATGATAATCTTCGAGCCGCTTGTCAGGTGTTGTAGAATCTGATTACCCAGCGATCCGGCATTCTTTCGAGCTGCTCAATATCTAAGTATGATCCGCGTTCTGCTCGTCGCTTCCTTCGCCGGGCTCTTCATCCTTTTTCTCCTCATTTTCCGTGTCGGTTGATTCAGGTGGACATTCCCGCTTCGATTCATCACCGCCTTCTTCCGGTATGTCCGCGAGAACCGGATCATTCGGGTGTTCTTCGCGATACATCTCAAGCGGCATTTTACCGGTGTACCACGATGGGTTGTTAGGGTAAACAGGAGGGTTGAAGATCGTTGAATAGAAATGCCATATGAAGATAGCAAGACAGGCGAGAATCGCCTCATAGAAATGAATCACAAGCATCACCCCGAGCGCGCCTACCTTAAGGATGTTCTCGGTGATTGTGCCGAACCAGAGGGCGGCGCCGGTGATAGTCATTATCACCGTACCCCAAACGAGCGCCCAGTATTCCGCTTTTTCTATATAACTGAATCGGCCGAACCTGGGGGGTTCCCGGCGCAGGCCAAGATCATAGGCCATGGTCTGGAAAAACTGCTGAAAATCTTTGATGCGCGGGAAAATGTCGTGCAGGAAACACCAACCACGGCGCCCGAACAAATAGACTAAATGCCACACGGCCGTAGCCATAAACAATACTGCCGCCACAAGATGAATGGTTCGTCGAGCGATAAAACCGCCCGGCCAACCGAAAAGCAGCCGGACCCACCAGGAACCGGAATAATGAAACGCGAATCCGGTGACAGCCAGTAAAGTAAAAGTTACCATCAGGGCGGTGTGCTGCCAGAGTTCATTACGGTTCATTCGCACAACTTGCTTACCCTGATTGAGTAATTGTATTTGTTTGCGCAGATTGATAAGCCAGTGGATCATCATCGCCCCGATAATTACGATAATCGCCGAGATATAAATCGTGCTGACCGTCCGGCCGGTCTTGTTGAGAAAGACCCCGCTGGTTTTATGGATTTCGATACGCGCCAGTTGCGGCGAGATGCTGGAATGACACTTGGCACAGGTCGACTGCACATTGGCAATCGATATTGATGACGCCGAATCGGAAACCGGAAGAATCAGGTGGGCGCGATGACACGATGAGCAGTTAGCAACATCAGGGTCGCCATCGGTGCTCTTTAGCCCGTGGTAACTGTGCCGCCATGATTGCATGATGTTGGTCGGAAGGCCATATTTGATATTCAACTGGTCGTCCTCATGGCAGGGCGCGCAGACTGTCAACGAGGTGCGGGTCGGACTGACCCGGGATTCGGGATCGTTCACCGGCAGAATCGCGTGGGAGCCATGACAATCAATGCAGATCGGCGTGTCGGTTTCGCCGCGGGCGGCTGCCTGCCCATGCACGCCGCGCTCGTACTCAGATTGAATCTGCTGATGGCATCGCCCGCATGTCCGGGAAATGTTGAAATGATAGATTGTAGATTTCGGGTAAATAGGGGCGAGAATTTCGTGCGCGGTTTTTTCGGTCGAGTGGCAGTCAATGCAGGTCGCCACGAGGGCGCTGTCGCTGCCCTGAATTCGGGAATGCACGCTTGTCTGGTAAATTTCCACCGGCTCGATCATCGGGATATTGTACGGACCGACAATCGTCTCGTCTTCATGACAACCGCCGCAAGTAGCCGGGAGATTATTAGGATTAGCTTTTGATTTAGGATCTGAAGGTTCCAGGATATCATGCGTGCCGTGGCAGTGATGACAATCCGGGAAAAGCTTTCCCGGAGTTTCTTTGTTGAGGCCGTGGTACTGATAGATCGCGGCGACATCGGTATGACAGCCGCCGCAATCGACCGGAGGCATATTATCCGGATGCGGAAGATTCACGGCGGCAGTGTGACAATCGGTGCAGTTCAAACCATCATGGATTGAATTCGCGAAAACAGTGCTGTCAACATAGAGCGACACGGTCTTACCGGTCGAATCGGTTGTGTTGAAGTTACGGTCGCCGTGACAATCAAGACACTGCGCGGCCAGTAAATTCGGCAAAAGAAGAACCCCCGCCAGCAGGATGTACTTCCACCGCCACCGACAGCCGGCTTTTCGCCTCGGATTTACGTCAACTTTCGATAAATCCATACTTTAATTTCTCCGAATATTTTCTGAACCAAATATTCGTATTCGTTAGACCGGAATTAATGCCTAAAAACCAATACGAAACATGCCATAAGTCAACCTGAACACGCTGATTTGCAAATTACCAGTTACATTACCTCGTCGCAAGCGCTTTTTTGCTTCTCCATTCTTCTTCGGTTAAAGGATTTTAGTTTAGCTCATCGCTGCAGTCAATATTAAAAAAGCGGCTCCGACCGGCTTTGAACCAGGTAATTATTCGTACTTTCTATAAACAGCTTTACCGAATTGAAATTTATATAGAAAAACCAAGGTCGCTTTAGTCAGTGATTTTGAACCTGGCGTAAATATGGTATAAAGAACTAGAATGATTAATATTTGGATGTTCCCAAACGATTTTAGTAAGCGAATAATTATTTACATATGTATGAAAGTAAATGCTTAAATAAAAATCGCACATAATAACAAATGCCGACTTTCTGGTTATGAGCCTGTCCTTTTTCCCAACAAAAGAAAACATTAGACGCTTACATGCAATATTATCAAGGGCTTATATGATTCTTTTTGATTGGCATTTCCTCTTTTTCTCTTGTTTTACAGCTTAGTTTGTTAGAAAACCGTCAGCAAGAGGTGTATGTCATAATTTGCGATTATGTAGTTAGCCTGAAATATTGCCATAAATACTCCTAAATAGGAACTATTCCTTAAAAAGAATGTTATTATAAATATGAAAAATAGCGGCATTAATATGTCTCAGATGATGGATGGGTTCAAAAAAGTTTGCAAAACTAAAGGCCTTCGCATAACTCATCAAAGAACTGAGGTCTTCAGAGCTCTTATTCAACATGCAAATCACTCCACAACTGAAGATATTTTCAATCAGGTACGTAAGCATCTAAAGACGATTTCGCTGGATACTGTTTATCGGACCATCGGGACTTTCGAAAAATGCGGCCTGATTAAAAAAGTTCACCTTATCGATAACACGACACGTTTTGATCATAACTTATCAAATCATCATCATCTTGTTTGTTCTAAGTGCAGTAAGATAGAAGATTTCTATTGGCCTGATTTTGACCAGATGAAACCGCCGATATCTATTTCTCATTGGAGCAACATAGGTGCCAGGCATGTTGTAATCGATGGTTTATGTTCGAGTTGTAGTAAGAAGAATAAGTAATATTGATGGCATGAAACATTAACTTAATTATGTACTCTAATTAGAATAATGACTAAATTGAACAATATACTTTGTACAACATAACCCCTTATAAGGAGTAATTATGATTGATAAGAACGAAAACAATGAAAGCAGGCGCCCGGTAATGGGCGGAGTTGACCGAAAGACAACGGGGACTTCGAACCGCGACTGGTGGCCGAACCAGTTAAACCTGAATATTCTTCACCAGCATTCATCCTTGTCCAATCCGATGGGCGGGAAATTTAACTACGCCAAGGAATTTAAAACCCTTAACCTGGATGCAGTGAAGAAGGACTTATACAAGTTAATGACGACATCGCAGGACTGGTGGCCGGCTGATTACGGGCACTACGGGCCGCTTTTTATCCGAATGGCCTGGCATAGCGCCGGCACCTACCGCATGGGCGATGGCCGCGGCGGTGCAGGGTCCGGCAATCAGCGTTTCGCGCCGCTTAATAGCTGGCCGGACAATATAAACCTCGACAAGGCGCGCCGGCTGCTCTGGCCGATCAAGCAGAAATATGGTAAGAAAATCTCATGGGCCGACCTCATGATCCTCGCCGGCAACTGCGCGCTGGAGTCGATGGGAGTTAAGACCTTTGGCTTCGGCGGAGGGCGTGAGGACATCTGGGAGCCGGAAGAGGATGTCTACTGGGGCTCCGAAGAGCAATGGCTGGCTACCAGCGACAAGCCCAAGAGCCGGTACAGCGGTGATCGAGAACTGGAAAATCCGCTGGCCGCCGTGCAGATGGGTCTGATTTATGTTAACCCGGAAGGCCCGGATGGCAATCCTGATCCAGTTGCCTCCGGGCGTGATGTTCGCGAGACCTTCGCGCGCATGGCTATGAACGATGAGGAAACCGTCGCGCTTGTCGCCGGCGGGCACACGTTTGGTAAGTGTCATGGCGCGGGCGATGCGGCGCGTGTCGGTCCGGCGCCTGAGGCCGCCCCTATCGAGGAACAGGGGCTTGGCTGGAAGAGCGGTTTCGGCAGCGGCAAAGCCGGCGATACAATTGGTAGCGGTATCGAGGGCGCCTGGAAGCCGAATCCGATCAAATGGGACATGGGCTATTTGACTGTGCTGTTCAAGTACGAGTGGGAGCTGGTCAAGAGCCCGGCCGGCGCGCATCAGTGGCTCGCCAAGGACGTGGCCGAGGAAGACATGGTGATTGACGCGCACGATCCGTCGAAAAAACACCGTCCAATGATGACTACGGCGGACCTCTCCCTTCGCTTCGACCCGATCTACGAGCCGATAGCGCGAACCTACCTGAAAAACCCTAAAAAATTCGCGGATGCTTTCGCCAGAGCCTGGTTTAAGCTAACCCACCGCGATATGGGGCCTCGGGCGCGGTATCTGGGTCCGGAAGTGCCCAAAGAAGAACTCATCTGGCAAGATCCCATTCCGGCAGTAGATCATAAGCTGATTAATGATAAGGATATTGCCGCTCTCAAAGGCAAGATACTAAAATCAGGACTTTCTATCTCCGAGCTGGTCACAACTGCCTGGGCTTCAGCCTCGACTTTCCGCGGTTCCGACATGCGAGGTGGAACCAACGGCGCGCGCATCCGCCTGGCGCCTCAGAAAAATTGGGAGGTAAACCAGCCGAAGCAACTGGCGAAAGTACTGAATAAGCTGGAAGCTATCCAAAAGGAATTTAATAGCGCGGCATCCGGTAAGAAGAAAGTTTCACTGGCTGATCTGATTGTACTGGCCGGCTGTGCCGCTGTTGAGCAAGCCGCGAATGACGCTGGTTTTAAAGTGAAGGTCCCGTTCACCCCCGGGCGCATGGACGCTTCGCCGAAGCAAACAGATGCGGTATCATTTAGTGTACTCGAACCTACTGCGGATGGTTTCCGTAACTACCTGCGTGATGGACATAGCTTATCGGCGGAAGAATTACTGTTAGATCGGGCGAATCTGCTGACCCTTACCGCTCCCGAGATGACTGTTCTTATCGGCGGTATGCGCGTTTTGAATACAAACTTCAGGAAATCCACGCATGGCGTTTTTACCAAAAAGCCGGAGACTTTGACCAATGACTTTTTTGTCAATCTCCTCGATATGAATACGAAGTGGCAGCCATCCTCAGATTCCGCCGGTATATATGAAGGACGGGATTATAAAACCGGTGAACTCAATTGGACGGGAACAAGGGTCGATCTCGTCTTCGGTTCAAATTCCCAGCTCCGAGCGATTGCGGAAGTTTATGCAAGTAACGATTCGAAGAAGAAGTTCGTTCAAGACTTTGTGGCCGCCTGGAATAAGGTGATGAATCTCGATCGCTTTGATTTAGCCTAAGCGATTTAGATATCTAATGTAAAAGGAGGTCGAAAATACAGACCTCCTTTTTTAGCTGTTCAATGATCATAGTTTCAATTTGTCGGCCAATTGGGAAAAATAGCGGGCAAGGGATTTGCTCGGTAGTTTATCTCGCCGAAGCGGGAGGTTATGAGCTTGCTTAGGTGTTCTAATACCAGAAAGCACCAAACGCTAACCTGTAAAGTTAACAAAGCGTTTCGGCGAGCCCAATATTTGGTGTTTTCTCTTATTTTTTTTGCTTTTGTCAAATTTATTATACTTGATAACGTTTTGAAATACGACTGGTTATCTATTCCATCTGGTTTTATATTTTTTTACCTCTTTTGATCTTAACATGGTACAAATATGGCACAAGCAACATAGGTAAACTATAATTTATATGTCAATCATATTATCCGTTGGCCCCCCCATAGTATTCTAATAAAAGCCACCTCTCAAATCAAACCCTCAATCTGTTCTAAAAGCTTTAAAGATTAATAATAGCTCGGAAGCACAGGACCATGTAAAACCTGATCAATCTTCAGCGCAATTACCTGGCCTGTGGGCTTGAGCGAGTGATTGGTTAGTATTTTGAATAATGCAATAACCAGAGATACTATTAATTTGGGGATAATTCAATCTGATCGTTTTTTTTCATGGCCGGAACAGGGGAATTTTAAGCAAGGGGAATGAAATCAAAATGCAAATATTAAAATCAAGATAAATTCAAAATCCGAAGAAATCGATTTAATTTGAAATTTCTACAACTTATTTCATCTAAACTTAATTTCAATATCTTTTATGATATCTACTTCTGACAAGGCCGATCGTATATCTTGCTCAAGAATGCTGCTATCGCCGGGTGGAAAATGCCCGTCAATTAATATTTTCGAAGTGGACGAATCGGCTACCACCTCTATATCCATTGTCTTAGTTTTGGGGAATCTCATGAGATTAGCTTTCACAACACTCGCCAGATGTATATCCTTCAAAGATTTCATGGATTCCTGAGTCGGCTGAAATTGTTCCTTTTTGACCTCGTTAACAACCAATTCAATCGCATCATCGATACTTACCCTCTCTAAATTCAAAACCAGGTCGAAGAAAATAGGATTAAAAACTTCGGCATCATAAAGGAATTGCACCCAGAGCCTTCTCCTGTAGTCCATATCCTTTATCCTTTCAATTGCCTTTTCTCTGGGAATTACCATTTCATCCATTAAGGGTTTAACTCGATTCTCAATCGGAGCATTTACCCTGACCCTGAGAACAAAAGGGACATCGTTGAGAAGGACATGAGCAAGGTTTCCATGATAAATAATTGAACCCCGCAATGCAAAATCCAACAATGCTGTTTTAAAGCAAATGAGATAGTGCATTCTTTCATTGGCGTGTTCATGCCAGTAACCCGGTGGGTGCGATTCCATAATATCTTTCTCGCCCAGGCCGGTTTCTTCTATCCCGTAGCGTTTGGCGGCTTCGATCACTTCCTCGCGGCTGATGATCGTATAACCCAATCGCTCCTTAAGTCCTTCTGCCAGCTTTTTCGTGGCATAAAGCGAGCCCCTTGATATTGCTATGACAGACATATCTGCATCCTTTCATTTATTTAGAAACTTTTTATATTTTCTCCGTTCCTGTAAGAAAAAATAATCTACATCTCCGCTCTCATATACCCTAAGTTAAATGAACATCATTAATTGCTCACATCATATTATTCCCGACAAGCGCCAACTTATCAGCAAATCGGTTTATCGATTGTTACGTTAATGGATATACAATTCACTTTCTTTCCAATCAGTAGGTCATTACATTGGTTGCCGCCAGTATCTCCATGACCGCCCTGGCTGCTTTAACCGGCTGGGCTATTTTCACCAGCATGTCCGGTGTTATTTTACGTTCCTGAATGCATGGAGTACAAATAAGAAGCGTCCCGCCTTGCTCGATGAATGATAGCATCAGGTCTTTCAGGGGGGGCAATCCTGCCGCAAACACATGTTCATAACAACCTTCCTTAGCGATATAAACTGCTGAACCCTGGAGCATAATTGTTACTTGTACCTCCATGACAAGAGCCGCATTGCCAATGACAAAGGGCAAACATGCACGCTCAGGATCTTCGGGGCCGTGCGTTCCAAAGATTAAAATTTTCTCTGATTTCTCTTCGTTCATAGTTCACCTCTAAATTTACTCGGGGCGTTTTTTCATAGAAAGAAATTAGACTTTAAAATAAAATTTATCGTTTTCTATGTCCGCATTTCCTCTACTTTCTGGAATTCTCCGCAGTAGGCTTCCACCAAATATTCGGAAATATCTTTAATCTCGATTACTTTATTTCCAGCGGCGTGCTTGAGATTCACGAGGCAAATAGGGCACATGGCGACAATATTACCTCCTGCTGAGGCAAGCTGTTCTACCCTTTTTTTAGCAATTGCTTGAGCTTTGCCGGGGAAAAACGACTCAATCGGTCCACCGCAGCAATGCGTTAGCATTCCGGCGTACTCCGGTTCGATGATAGTTGCTCCTGCTTTCTTCAATAATTGACGCGGCTCTTCGATAATGTGCTCGTAACGAGCGTAAACACAGGAATCATGAATGGTTATATTCATATCGAGAGCCCGCAGCACCTCCAAATTTTTTGCGGAGAGTTCTTCCAGATAACTTTTCACTTCTACTTCGTAGCCTCCAATGTATTTTGGGTATACGTTCCTGAGCATATTTGTAGTGTGTGGGTCGACTGTAATAATAGTTTTGACTCCGTTACGCTTAAAAACCTCAAACACTCGCTGGGCATGCAACTTAAAAGCATCATCCGCGCCCTCATCGTGAATGAGCGCGCCGGAATACATTTCATCTTCATATAGATATCCGAACTGAACGCCTGCCGTTCGGAGCAGTTTGGCAATATTACGCAAGATATTGTTGTAATAGTGTTTTTCCGCAGAATTGGAACGTGCCATAAACCAGGCGAGGTTAATGAATTTATTCGCAATCCGACCCAGGCCAAAGAATTTCGTGATCCAGGAGTTTTCGAAAAGCGCCATTTGCGCGGCCAACGTTGAAATAGCCGGCATTAGCTGATACATATGTCCGGTATAAATAATAGTTTCCCCGCCTTTTGGTATGTTCAATCCTTTGGCCCACCAGGTTGTAACGCCAGCGGATAATTTCAAGACGCTTTTTCTTTTTAGCAAGTTATCGACCAATATTCCCAGAATGTGTTTCGTAGGTAACGGCATGATTTACGTCCTCGCTAAACCAAAATATTTTTTATTAATATAACCACGAAGAATCCTTACATTATCAGCGATCTTGACATCGGCGGGGCAGTTTTGTTCGCACATTTTGCATAAAAGACAGGAGTATATTGTCTCCTGATTTTCCAGTACTTTCTTCTCTATTCCCAAAACCACGTAGCGGAATAGCTGTCTGGGCAGAAGATCGAGTCCCATCGGGCAAATAGCGGTACAAACACCGCAGTTCATGCATGCAAAAGCATTGAACGATTTCGTGTTTTTTATCTCATCCATAAATTTTGAATCAGTTCCAGCCATGATGTACTCCTATTTGGTCAGTCGATATTTAAAATAGCCCTCGGCGTTCGGTTTACCGGTTTCCTCGAGATAACCATATCTCCACATTGCCATAACCCAAATCATGACATCATAACCGGGATAATTAAGGGCTTCGGCAATTTCCGGAATTGTCCTTGGCGATTCATTCAGTTGGGAAATTATCCTGTCTCTCATAATCATTTCATCCCTCATAATCTCGGCAATGTTTCGATCAGTTTGGTTTCTCATCAGTTGACCTCTTTTATGAGTGAATCTATCATTGATGTTATCTGAAGGTCTGTATACCCCTCTATGTCAATTGCGTTTTGAGGACAAACGGGCACGCAGGCGCCCTCGCCTTTGCATGAAGCGGGCACGACTCGAGCTACTTCTTTGCTCCCAATGGATATTTTTTCAACCGCATCATAAGGGCAGGCCCTGGTACACTCATCGCACCAAACGCATAGCTCGGGATTTATTCTCGCAATAAGAGGTTCCAGGTCAACGTAGCCTTTCATGAGCAAGGCCGCGCTTTTGGCAACTGCCGCCATTGAAGAAGCTACGCTTTCGGCCAGTGTTTTGGGTCCCTGGGATGCGCCGGCAATGAACACTCCATTAATAACTGTCTCGACCGGCCTGAGTTTGGGGTGAATTTCATTAAAAAAACCATCCTTACCAATCGGGAGTTTTAATACATTATTAAGTTGCTTGTTTAACCTGGGAACCATTCCCGTGACAAGTACAAGCAGATCGACTTCGATATCAAATTCTTCGCCACCGGTCAGCTGGTCCCTCACCCTTATACATACTTTATTATCTATCGATTTAACTTCGGGCCGATCATCATCAGCATACTTAATGAAAATCGCCCCCCTATTAAGACTTTCAGTATATAGAAGTTCATACCTGCCATACGTCCTCATGTCGCGGTATAAATGGTATTGATGAATATCCTGGTTTTTTTCCGCCACACAAAGGGAGGTATGAACCGTAGCGGTACAGCAATATCTTGAGCAATAAAGATTAGGATTTTCCATCTCAGGCGATTGGCGGCTGCCGACACAATAAATATAGGCAATGTCTTTAACTTCGCGCTCCTGAAAACCAAGAGATCCGTTGGAATTATCTATTAGCTGCTTGAACTCGGGAAATGTGACAACCCTCTCTTGACCATAGCCAAACTCACCCTCAGCAGGTTTATATGATTCAAAACCGGTAGCGACAATTATCGAGCCGACATTTAGAGAAATAACCTCTTTATCCTTGATTTGCACAACTACCGAGAAATTACCGATATTGCCGGCTTTTTCTGCAAGTTCAGCATTAGTGAAAATCGTGATATTGTCGCGCTGTTTCGCTTCATCAACAAGGGTTCCAATGAGATCACCGCCTTTATGATTGGCGGAAAACATCCGGCCGAATTTCGCTGTCCAGCCGCCAACTTCGGATTCCTTCTCGATTACAAAAACAGCAAAACCCATATCAGCCAGTGATAGCGCAGCCCGCAATCCAGCCACGCCAGCGCCGATTACCAGCACCTTAGGCGTTGTTTCGATTCTCAAGTTCACTAAGGGCCTGGTCAAGGTGCACTTTGCTATTCCGGCCCTGACAAGCCTTATACCCTTTTCGGTAGCCAAATCTTTTTCATGCTGATGAACCCAGGAATTCTGTTCTCTGAGGTTGACTTGCACATACTGATACGGGTTCAATCCCGCCCGTTCCGCCATAGCCCGGAATGTATAAAGGTGCAATTTTGGCGAACAGGACGCGATCACCAGGCCATCGAGGTTATTAATCCTGATATCCTCAATCATTTCCTGTTGACTAGCATCCGAACAGGCAAACATGGATGTCTTAGCAACTACTACTCCCTGATCATTGCTTATTGCATCTCTAATTTTTTCGACATCCACGTAGTCTGAGATATTTCCGCCGCAGTAACAGATATATACGCCGATTTTTCTATAAGTCATGACCTGATTTTCACCCTTTCCATGTATGCCGCTGCCTGGGCTACCGCGGCACCCGAGTGGACTATGCTATCGGGAATATCCCTGGGGGCAGAGGCTGCCCCGGCCACGAATACCCCATCCACACTAGTTTTGCCGGGATTTATGTCTTCATCTACTTCTCTAATATAGCCCTGCAAATCATCCTCAACATTGCAGTTGCTAAACATCTGTTTAAAATCAACATTGGCCGAGAAACCGGTTGAGAGAACCACCAGATCGTGTTCTGCCTGTTTCAAACCGCCGTTCCCATTAATGCTTTCATACTGCAGATTGAGGTTACCGTTTTCCAGCTCATGAATTTGTGCAACTCTGCCTTTGACGAAGTACACTCCCATCCCCTTAGCCTGCTCATAAAACTCATCGTAACCTTTGCCGAATGCTCTGATATCAATATAGTAAATGGTTACATCCGCAAGAGGTAGAGCCCCCATGATCAGTTGTGCCTGTTTTATCGAATACATACAACAAACCCTGGAGCATATTGGATTACCGATTAAGCAATCCCGTGATCCGGCACACAAAACATAGGCAATATTATCAGGCGCTTTACCGTCAGAAGGTCGAATTACATGATTATAAGGCCTGGTTGGGGCCAGAATACGATCCATTTGCATGGCTGTAATGACATTGGGATACTTCCCATAGCCATAGGTCGGTTTTCGATGAGCATCAAAAAGGTTAAACCCTGTTGAAATAATTACAGATTTTACCTCAAAACTCCGCTCTTCATCACCCAGGGTAAAATCAATAGCATTCGCCGGGCAGGCTTTTACACATTCATGGCATTCAGAACAGATACCGCAATCAAGGCATCGGTTAGCTTCGTAGCGCGTCGCCTCTTCTGTTAAAGGAACCTCTACCTCCGCCATATTGCGAATACGCTCAGCAACGGGGAGTTCCCGTTTCTCGACGGGCATGCGACTGGACAATGGCTTTCGAGGTATTTCTTCTCCGACTACAGGAGGCTGATAATCGCCTGGGGAACCGTTACCATCATTATCATTATTGGATTGAAACCGCGAGAGCACAGAGGAAGCCGTCGGGGGCGGAAGTCTCTTATCGAATGCAATTCCGTCGAGCGATTCGTCTTTTAGAAATCTATCAATATAAAATGCCGCCCGCTTTCCCTGACCGATCGCGCTGACAATCATGGACGGTCCGGTAACAGCATCACCCCCCGCAAAAACCGATGATTGAGATGTTTGGAGAGTTTCCTTATTTACCAGAATTGTGCCATTGCGGTTAAGCTCTAATTCTGAGGCGAAAGGCGAAGTGCTTGGTTTCAAGCCTATAGCAATTATCGCCAGGTCAACAGGAATGATATGTTCGGAGCCGGACACCGGTATTGGCCGCCGGCGGCCACTTTCGTCGAGCTCGCCAAGTTCCATGGCTAAGCTCTCCACTGCTTCCAGATGATCGTTTTCCCCCAGAAATCGTACAGGATTCTTGAGTACCTGAAGCTCGACTCCCTCTTCCAGGGCTGCTGTGACTTCCCAGTCGTGTGCCGGCATCTCCGCCCGGCTCCGACGGTATTGGATAATGACCTTATCGGCCCCCAAGCGGATTGCCACTCTGGCAGGATCAATAGCTGAATTGCCCCCACCGATCACCATGACTGTTTTTCCGCTCAGGTTCATATTATTGGATGAGTTAGCCTGTTTAAGAAATGTCATACAATCAGTAACGCCATTTAACTCTTCACCCTTGATGGCCATTTTCATTCCTTCCATTGTTCCCAGGGCAAGAAAAGTAGCATCGAAGCCTTTATTCCCGAGCGATTCCAGGGAACTGATGGGTGAGTCGGTTTCAATCGATACACCAAGGGCAGTAATGTTTTTTATATCCCGATCTACAACATCATTAGGCAAACGGTAGGCTGGTATCCCATATCGCAGCATACCTCCCGGCCTGGCTGCCGACTCGAAAATCGTTACTCGATATCCATTTCGCGCCAGATGGTAAGCTGCCGAAAGACCTGCCGGTCCCGAACCGACCACAGCTATTTTTTTATCTTTAATTTCTTCAGGGGGCCCGTATTCCGGTTGGGGATGGTTTGCATAGTAACGGTCAGCTAAGAAGCGCTTAATCGCTCGAATCGGTACGGTTCCCTCAAGATTGCCTCTGGTACATTCTTCCTCACAGGGAGCATAGCAAGCTCGGCTCAAGCAGCCGGGAAGCGGGGCATCCTCCATATGCAGATGGAATGCCTCATCGTACTTTCCCCGGCGAATTAACGATACATAGCCATGGGCTTTGACTCCCGCCGGGCAGGCGAAAGAACAGGGAGAAGTCCCATCTCGTTCCATTACTGCCTTCTTGGGAACAGCTTGAGGGAAAGGAATATGTATAGCTCGATGAGCAACGAGATCGAAATTATATGGATCAACCGTTGCTACCGTGCACGCCAACTCACATTCTCCGCAACCGGTGCAAGCTGTGGAATTTACATAAATCGATTTTTTTCGCAATCTAACCAGGAAACTACCGTTGTCTTGCTTGTTAATCTCTTCTATTTCGCTGGACGTGGATACAGTAATATTAGGATGATGAGCAGTTGAAGCCATTTTCGGCGTGGATATGCAGCTGGCACAGTCGAGTGTCGGAAAAACTTTGCTCAAAAGAACCATTTTACCACCGATGCTGGCTTGTTTTTCCACCAACAGCACTTTATACCCCATATCCCCCAGCGTCAGGGACGATTCCATCCCTGCTATGCCGCCACCTACAACCAGTACATCATAGTCCATAAGAAGTCACCTTCCGTTGCGCGAATCGAATTCGAATCTTTGGGATTATTATTGTTAAATGGCAAAGCATAACATTCACTTTGCTTTTCTGTTCATTGCACATTGATTTTCATAAGTGCTTCTTGAAATTTTTCCATGTGAGACTGAAATGATTCTGCACAGACTGAGCAAATTGCTGCCATTTTAAGCCTTTTTGGATCATGGCCATGCTCTTCAAGCAACAATTGCGCCTTTTTGACTATTTCGCCAGTTCTTTTAGTGCAATCAGGCAGATAGGCGCAATCTGTTCCATCCGCAGCAATAAAAATCCCATCGAATCCTGCCTCTATTGCGTGCAGTACCCATGAAGGCCTAATACCGCTGGAACACGGGACAGGTATTACCATAATAGATGGTGAATAAGGCATATGTGAGCCCCCGGCCAAGTCAATTCCCGGATCGGAAATATTATTGGTAGAGAAAACCAATATTTTGGGCTTGTTGCCGACAGTTTGCGTAGCTTGCAACATTATTTCATCCGGCGCACAAAGATCCGCCAATAACCGGCTTCCTCGACATTTCCAAGATACTCATGACCTACTTTTTTGCACCAGAGAGGAATGTCATCGTTTGTCCCTTCGTCTGATGAAAGCACTTCCATAATAGCATTCACGGGAACCGCTGCTATACCTCTTTTTGCTTCAAGCAAAGGGCCGGGACAAGCGGTGCCACGAGCATCAACGGTTTTGTTAACTGTCAAAGTTTTTAATTCTTCTTTTTCCATTTTTTAACCTCGCATATGTTATTTATAGATAAAATAAACAATTGACCTTTTATTCTTCTCTTTATGGTTCGCTCACACCAAGTGCGCGCTACTTTTTAAGCCTAAATATTCACTGCTGTTTCAAAACCCTCTCTTACTGCGTCATAAATTTGCCGAGGCCGCCCGGCATCGCCAATTGTTTTCATTTCGATTAGCTGTTTTGTCATAGCCTCCGGTGTCGCACCGGTTGATAGGCAAGCAACTTCGGATGGAACCACCGGCTTTTGGCCTATTACTTTCGGATTGGCCGCCCGGCCGGCATGGTTAATATGAGCTATTGCTAAGATGCCGCCACTGTGAATTGCCTTTACTAAACCCTTAAGTTCATTAACATGGTCATAATTGGAAATACCGAGCTGTTTGGGATGATCCTTTCCCAAAGCGTCTATGAATAAAGGTTCTACGATTATTGCACCAACTCTCCCTTCTGCCCACCGATGGTAGTATGCCTCATGCCGGAACGTAACCCCACTTGTGAGGCTGCCATATCCTGTTTTTACGGGTGCCATTAGTAATCTGTTAGGCAATTCAAGCGAACCAAGCCTGAAAGGCGCGAATGGATCCACAGTCATCTCCTGAGTTTTTATCTTTATCTCTTTGCAAACCGGCTTTTTTCTATTCTTTGAGTACACACCAGACTATGAAAATGGTAGCCCCTGTTTTCGTAGTGAATGGTCCATGACCGATTTCCTTGGGAATAATGCGAAATGTTCCACTTGAGTAAGTTTCGCCCTGGCTTTCGTATTCTCCCTCCAGAACATAATGTAACTCCGTATGAGTGTGAGAATGACTGTCCATACTCCATCCAGGGGGAATCTTCAATAGAATGCTCCGGGGGGCCATGTCACTACCGATACTGAGCACCTTTTCCTTTGCTCCAGTAGCATAGATCAATGAATCTTGCCATTCCACGTTATTGGCATTGATATTCACACTATTCATTTTTTGTCACCTGCCAACCTTATTGATAAATCTTATTTCGCTATGGGCCCTGTTAATATACCTGAAAGTTTTTTCAGCGCCCGCATCCGATGATAATATTACAACACCGGCTCTCACCCGATCATTTCTGACATCTTTATGATACGACAAGGGTTCGTCTGTAATTACAGCTGTTGGCAGATCCATTTCCTGTTTGGTTAAATGTATCAGCCGGCCCAAGTCCTCGCATAATGCAGGTTCCCCATCTCCCACGAAGGTGGTGTAATCCGGTTTATAATTTTGAGATCTTTCTTGGATTTCAGAAAATATTTCCTGTTTTGGACAAAAGCTGTTTATGGCAACCCGCAGGTATTTTGTTCGGCCTAACTGACAATATACCCAGGAGTATGAGCAGGTTTTTAGTGGGATCGGGCTAACCCCCATGGAGCGTCCTAATCTTCGCGATGGAACCGGTCCATAAGTAAACATTGCTTCTACTCCGATTTCTCAATCCGGTAATCATGAATTATTTCTACAGCATCCTTAAACATGGCCGTTCCGCCACAGTATTTTTCTTCAGCAAGTTCTATCGAGCGTTCTATGTCTGAGGGTTGAATATTTTTTCCGGAAAAAATATAGTTTAGCTTTATCCTGGTAAATACCCGCGGGTGATCTTCGGCTCGTTCGGCCTCAACCTCCATGTTAAAGTCAGTCAATTCAACTCTTTTTTTTCGCAATATTGAAAGCACGTCCATAGCGGCGCAACCGGCCGCCCCCATCAAGATAAACTCCATAGGACGGGGACCGGCAGAATGCCCCCCGAATTTTTCGGGACCATCCATTGTCACCCAATGGTTTGAATCGCTAACGCCTGCCAGGGCAATACCGTCGATTAATTTAATTTTTGCATTCATTTTTCTAAATATACTCAGGTTGATTAGGGTGAATAATCACCGTCATCTGCATAAGATTTTTTAATCTCAGCGATTTTATCAACCTTTTTTTATGACCTCAGTTAATAGCCGCCTGTAATCGAAAAAGGCGGCTATTACGGCAACCATGCTAATCGTTCCGAGTAAATGGCAAATCCCGGCAGCGCCAACAACCCTGCTTTTCGAAATCCCCGCTCAAATCAATGCCTTTATCGCAGAGCCATAAGCATCCGTTTTTGTCAAGGTGCACTTCCATTGGCCTCGCTCCCGGGTGAAAAATTCCGTTACCCATAACATTCAGCTTTTTGTCTTTAACTGCCACGGTCAACACCTCCTTTATTTTCTATTATTAGATTTTTCCATTGGTGAAAGTTCATTACCGGGATATTTTAATAATTCATCTGACGGGCGCCGGTCGGCTCTGTCCCGAGAAGGTCAACTATCAGCTCATTCAAATCCGCATGTTTTGATTCAATAAAAACCCCGGTATTGCCCATTACGACCACAACATACTTGCCGGCCCATACGGCCCAGCCAATAAGCGGCTGCCATTCCATCGTAGCTTTAATTTCGAAAAATTTGGTCAGTTCGTTCAGTTTCTGATTCTGATAGGCACAAATTTTGGCGGTTTCTTCTATTATTTCATCAGCGATTACGCCGACTTTGCGGATGACTTTGCCGGTATCGGAAAACTGTCCTGCCGCCACAACCCCCTTGATTTTTATTAACCTGTCGAGCCCTATCATAATCATCCTCCTTTTATTCTTCCCATATCCATGTTTATGAACAGCATAATTTGTGCCAGATTATAGCGTAGCTGAATAAAAGCGCTAATCAATTGATATAGATTTAGTTATGGCAGTTAAATAGTGAGGCGGCTTATATTAATTATGAAGGTTAAAAATATATAATGCAATCTTGCACGATATTAAATCTTGAGCGTGCAATAACGCAATGAGATTCAAATGCAGAAATCAGGAATGCGAAGGGATTGCCAAGCCCAGTTTTTTGATTTTTCGGTAAAGGGTTGACGCATTTATGCCCAGCTCCCGGGCTGTCTTTTTACGGCTCCAGTTGTTTTTTTTCAAAGCTGCTATAATAAACAAAGATTCCATTTCATTCATCGTACTGGCAATTTCAACTGCCGGTATCACTCGCTTCTCCTGAAGATATTCAGGTAAATGTTCAGCTTTGATTACTCCACCGGGAGAAAGAATAAAGGCATGCTCTATTATATTTTCCAGCTCACGGATATTGCCGGGGAAGTTATGCTTCATTAACAAGGCTAAAGCTGGCTGCGCCATACCGGATATGTTCTTATTGCGCAATTTATTGAATTGATCTATAAAATGATCAATCAACAAAGGAATATCACCCTTTCTATCTCGTAGAGGCGGCAACACTATTTTAACTACATTGATACGGTAGTATAAATCCTGCCTGAACGTTCCGCGGGATACGAGTTCTTCGAGCTGCTTATTTGTTGTAGTAATTATCCTTACATCCGACTTTTCGGATTGAGTACTACCTAAGGGTTCATAATTTTTCTCCTGGAGGACTCGAAGCAGCTTCACCTGCATAGCCGGCGAAATATCCGCGATTTCATCCAGCAGCAAGGCGCCTTTATCGGCAATTGCGAATCGTCCCTTTTTATCCTTCTTGGCGTCGGTGAAAGCGCCAGCCTTATAACCAAATAGCTCCGATTCAAGAAGAGTATCAGGAAGAGCACCGCAATTTATGCTTACAAAAGGTTCGGCTTTGCGGGGGCTTAGATTATGCAAGGCCTGAGCTACTAATTCTTTCCCTGTCCCGCTTTCACCTTCTATCAGCACCGAGCTTTCACTTTGGGCGATTGTAGGCAGAATTTTGAAAAGTTCAAGCATTTTATGATCCTGGCTGATTATATTTTCAAATGAAAATATTACCGTGAATTCCTTACGCAGTTTTTCAACCATGTTGAGATCACGGAACGTTTCAACACCGCCTGTTATATTTCCCTTATTATCTTTTAGAAGGGCCGTGGAAACACTAATAGGGATCCGCTGCCCTCTCTTATTTGTCATGCATACCAACTTGTTTATTACGGGTTTTCGGGAAGACATCGTCCGTTGCAGCGCGCACCCTTTATCGCAAATATTAGTCTGCAATATATCGGCGCATTTTTTCCCCAGAGCTGCGCTTTTGCTATATCCAGTAATTCTCTCCGCCGCCTTATTCAAAAAAGTAATCTTGTAATCCAGATCCACAGTAAAAACACCATCCGATATGCTATCTATCATTGTCAGTAATTTTTCACACGTAAGTTCATCTTTAAGAACAAGATCGGGATTTGATGTCTTATGTTTATTTTTGACAGCCATTATATCTGTACCCTCTTACATTTTTAAAGTAATCCACCAAAATATATTTGGCAAGACAAAACATCCTGCTATTCCGTCAAATTACATGAATTTGCTGAGTTTTTTCGGTATTTCGGCGAAATAATTACAGGAAATTTCGAGTTAGCCTCGTTTTATTTATGACAGACACATTCTCGCAATCCGGCCAACCATCCAACGCCTCAACCGGAAAACCGTCAGATGTCGGTCAGGCCGGTTTCCAATCGATCTAGGCTTACTTCAAACCGGGCGGAGCTGCCGGGAGCGGAAGGCGAATCTTAAAACATCAGATGAAGACCCAAGCCGGCGGTCCTTTTCATGAAGTCGGCGGCAAGCATGATTTCCATATCCTTTTAAAAGTCATCTTTGCCGAGATCGAATAAGTCGGCGCTTGTCTTGCAAGCCGAAAACTTTGCCTAATAATTCGAGATAATATCACATATTTTCAATGAGCGATGTTCTATTTTTCCGAGGAATGTCCTCTGCTTGCTTTGGCAAATTATATTTGATAATCAAGCTATGCCTAACGTTTTCATCTTGCGCCAGAGCGTGGAGCGATGCATTTCCAATTCGGCAGCGGATTTTGCTTTATTGCCTTTATTGCGTTTTAAAACTTCGAGAATAACGCTTTTTTCGCTTTTATGGTTTGTATCGGGTTTAAGGCCGGCAATTTGATAATTGGTTATATGCGGCGGTAGATGTTCTAATTCTATCTCCTGACCATGGCACATGACAAAAGCGTGTTCTATGGCATTCTCCAGCTCGCGAACATTGCCTGGCAGGGGATGATTGCGCAGCGTCGCAAGAGCTTCGGAAGATATACGCTTAACCTGTTTTTTGCTTTTTTTCCTGAATAGCTTGATAAAATGATTTACCAGTAAAGGTATATCCTCGGGCCGGTCGCTCAGTTGGGGGATATTGATATTAACTACATTGATACGGTAATACAAATCGCGCCGGAATTTCCCTGCCTCGATGAGATCATTCAGTTTTGCGTTTGTGGCGGCTATAATTCGCGCATCAGTGTGAAGCGTTTTGGCTGAGCCCAGGGGTCGGTATTCGCCGTTGTTTAATACGCGGAGGAGTTTCACCTGAAGAGAATTATCCATCTCACCTATCTCATCCAAGAGAAGCGTACCTCCGCTGGCGAGACTGAACTGGCCGGGTTTATCACGCTTGGCATCTGTGAAAGCACCCTTCTCATAACCAAACAGTTCCGATTCGAGCAGATTCGCCGGCAATGCCGCGCAGTTAATCTTGATATACGGACCATACCGCCGAGGGCTTAAATTATGAATCACCTGCGCGAACAGTTCCTTACCCGAGCCGCTTGGCCCCTCGATTAACACATTGCACTCCGATTCGGCGACATCAGGAAGCAGCCTTATTAAGCCGTGCATCTGGGAATTGACACTGACTATATCATCAAGGGCTTGTTTTTGTTCGAGGCTTTTCCGCAGATGCTCTATCTCGGATATATCCTGGAAAAATTCAACGGCGCCGACAATGTTATCGTTCTCGTCTTTTAGCATCGTGGTTGTTACCCTTATCGGTAACTCGCGGCCGTCCCTGGTAATAATGGTTACCCGGGCATCATCCACCGAGGAATGAGTTTTAAGCGTATCTTTCAGTGCGCATTGAGTGTGACAAACCTCGGTTCTGAATATATCAAAACAATGCTTGCCAATCGCTTCTGTTCTTTTAAAACGAGTGATTCTTTCGGCTGATTTATTGAATGAGGTAATTACACAATTGCGATCAACCGTGAAAACGCCATCGCGTATGCTATTGAATATTAACTGACTTAATTTTTTTTCCATATCTGATAAGCCTCGCTATGATAGATATATGAAAATAAACATATCAAATGCAAGTATATTCCGATAATTGATAATAAGTTGCTGTTATCGATATGTATCATCGCTTTTCATTAAAAGAATCAAGCGGAGATACGTTCGATAATATCCCAGCTATCATTTTCCAGCCCCAGCTTATTTATTAGAAGGGCCGCTTGTTTGTTTAGATGAAATTGAACGGGCTTATCCGGACCAACGAGTACAACCGGGCACACGAACGCTTCAGCGAATTCCTCTATCGGCCGCCCGCCGAATTTAGCATTACCGCCGACATATCCCAGCACCAATATCTGGAATTCTCTGATAAGCAAGCATTTGTGAAGCTCAACCCATTCCGCATCCTCGCAAAGACGGAAGCCGACATCGAGATAATCCCCGGCGCGTTTATCATAGTACATGCGCAACTCTTTTTCACGTTCTATAGCAAGTTTCGCTTTGGCTTCTCGATCAAGCCTATCGGCCAAGTCATCATCGATATTATAAGGATCAGCAAGAAAATGAAATACGTTAAGTTGAATCAAATGCTGCCTGGAAAGTTTCAAGGCATAATCGAATGCCCAATCACCTTGTTGTGAATAGTGAGCGCAAAAGCCCACGGCATTTAAAGTTGGAATGGCCATAGTTATCTCCTCGCTGCTGATTTAATAATTAATATCTTCATTTCTTTAAACAATGGGGGCAAACACCTTTTTTGCTTCATCCAGATAATAATCCGAATACAGCGCCCCGATTGGATTGTTCGCCAACGATCGGTCTTTCACGAAAAGCGTAGTAACCGGTGCCTCGCTGGCCTTGGTAAAAATACAATCCGCCCCCATACAAATTCCTACAATTACATTCAAATCGGTTTTAAGATTGTTTAACACCTCGGCCTGTCCGAGAGGATTGCAAGCTATTTGCCTTTTATAATTCTCATTACCGGCATCTGCCATCTGCGAATTGAATGGATCGTCAATACTATTGCCGCCTATTTTACAGCATACCGGGTAAATCTCGAAAAAGCGTTTGAGTAACCGGGCTAAAATATCGGCCGGCTCCTGAAGGTCTATGCAGTAGGCTATACCAATACGTTTGTAACGCATCTCAAGACAGAAATAAATAAGTTCCGAGAGACGACATAGTGTGCGTTCTTTTTCACAGGCGATATCTAATGTTGCTTCAATTATGCGCAGAATATCTTTTTTATAATGAGATGGCTCTAAAGCTAACCTTGAGACCGGGGGACATTTCTCACCTCTTAAACAAAGCCGATCAGTACAGGAGAGACAGTCAACTTGAGCGCCGCTGTCAGGGCCTTTGCTGATATCCGGAATACCCGATTTATCATGCGCCACTATATGGTCAGAGTGCCTGGTTTCGCTTTTCACTATCCCTTGATCAATTTGCTCACTCAGCCCGAACCCAGGTTCAAGACTTCCGTCAGTAATAGCATCGACTATCTCATCAATGGTGCAGGCGACATTATCTATTATCTCAACTCTTCTGGCCTGAAGAAATTCTTTATTATCCCGGCTTATGCCGCCGCATATTAGCGTATCAACACGGTATTCTGAAAGCAGCTCTCGCAAATCGAACAAGTTATGACCGCTGAATGACACTTTTTCTTCAGTGCATACTTTATCTCGTCTCAACACTAAAAGTGTCACCGAGTCCGCATATGTACATCGGGGCGCAACCCGATCTCCAAGTAATGGCACACCGTATCTCATAATTTACTCTCCTGAGATAAGTAATTGCAAATGGTATGCCAAGCCCGGATTTTGAGAATTTTAAAAACTCAACCGGATAAATATTATTCGAAGAATATTTTTAGGATATTCATAACTTGTTGTAATTAATACATATAAATTAATTACTCGGGCTGATTGTTTTTATCGATTTGTTAAATATATTATTAAATATGCAGGAAAGCTTTCAGTTTTAAATGTCGCCACAATGTTGCAATATGTCGCACCACGAAACGTTTGTTGCAACATGCGCGACATTTTGCGGGCCGGTTAGCACGTGACAAAATGCACGATCAATGCTTAATAATCAATTCTTAATTTAAAATCAAATAAAAAATCACAGTCCGATAAATGCGATTATCCCTTAACTGGCTTGATATTAACCGCATCAAGCCAGATTTATTTAACGGCCCTTAGCAGAAAGATCAAGCTCCGTTTCATTTCATCGGTATGAACTTTGCTTTCCATCGATTCAGAAACATCTAAATAAAGGAATTGCTGTATGGATGAAAGTATTTTAAAAGCACCGCAGAATATTGATACTAAAGAGAAGAAAAAAAAATCGTTTTACTATATTGAAGAATACAATACCGATAATCTGGTTGAAAGATTTCTTGAAGCCTTTGCGGCCGTTTTAAAATATAGCGATTACCGGCCGCTGCTCGATTCTTATTGTACCTCAAGCGCCAAATGTAACCGATGCGCCGTAACCTGCCCCGTATTTTTGGCCACCGGTGATCCTCGGGATATTCCCTGCTATAGAACAAATCTACTCCTAAAAGTATATCGTCGTTATTTCACTATTGGCGGATGGCTCAATGGCAGGGTTACCGATGGCTTCGAATTGACCGAGGAGGTTATCGATGACATGCAGGAAGTATTTTATCGCTGCACCGCGTGCCGTAGATGCACCCGCGAATGCCCGTTGGGAGTAGACCATGGCCTGATGACTCGTCTGGGACGATATATCCTTAGCTTAATTGGGATTGTGCCAAAAGCGTTACGGGTAAGTGTCAGGGAGCAGCTTGAGGGGGAAACTCATAACACTTCCAAGGTACCTAAAATAGCGTTATTAAATACACTGGAGTTTTTAGCCGAGGAACTGGAGGATTTGACCGGCGTTAAGGTTGAATTTCCGGTGGATCAACCCAATCGGGATTATGTCTTTTTCTGTGCGGTCAGCGACTATTTGATGGAGCCCGAAACTCTTATGGGAAACGCGGCGGTGCTTTATGCCTCAGGAGACTGGGATAGATGGACTATAGGCACATGTAATTATGATGGTATCAATTATGGGCTGTTTTACAGTGACTGGCACTTAGAAAATATTATCAAGCAGCTTGTTGGCGAGGTAACGCGCTTGAATGGCCGTAACATCCTAATCGGCGAATGCGGTCATGCCTCGCGATCCGCTCACGATTTCGTTCCGATATTTGCCGGCAAGGAAACTTACCCGGTGCTCAATTTTATGGAATACACTCTCGATTGTATTCAGAAGGGGAAGATCAGGCTGGATCCCGATATTATAACTGAACGCGTTACTTATCACGATCCCTGCAATATTGCTCGTTCAGGGTGGATAGTTAATCAGCCGCGAGAGATATTAAAAACCTTCGTTAAAAATTTCGTTGATATGACCCCAAATGGCCAGGACAATTTCTGTTGCGGTGGTGGCGGCGGCCTGGTATCGGTTGATGAAATTCATGATTTCCGGATGAAAATAAGCGGCAGGGTGAAGGCCGAGCAGCTAATTCAAACCGGTGCCGATATCTGTATCGCACCCTGCGCCAATTGCAAAAAGCAGCTTAAAGAATTAGTCGAGCATTATAATATCCCCTGTAAAATCATGGGATTACATGATCTCATTCTTAAAGCCATCTATATTCCCGGGGGCAAAGGCCCAAAAGAGCGCCAGGAAAAAGCAGCATTATGCGAGATGTAAACCATAAAAAAAAATTAGTTCGAGGATCAATATGGAACACTGGATTGAATTCGCCAAAGGGCCACTTTTTGCCTTTTCTTTTTTAATAATGGTCCTCGGCTTAGCCAGACTGGTTATTATCCAAATATATTCGCTTATCACCGGCAAAGGCCGCCGCTTAATGAATGCTCCCTGGAGGAAAATTGTTAAGGAAGCCCTCAGCTGGGTGATCCCGGTCCGTCACCTGATACCCGGGACAAAATTTTTCTCAATTATTTCATTTTTATTTCATATTGGAATTATTGCCGTGCCGCTTTTCCTGGCAAATCATATTGTTTTGTGGGAAGGTTTTTTAAACATTAAACTGCCGTCGATTAGCCGTTTCCTGGCGGATTTTTTGACGCTGTTCACTATTGCTTGCATTTTTATACTTTTTGGATTCAGGCTTTTTTCCCGAAGGCATCGCGCTATGAGCACACCTATGGATTATACCCTGCTTATACTGATATTTTTGCCATTCGCCTCCGGTTTTCTGGCATCTCACGCAGCCATTAATCCTTTCCCGTGGGGTGTTATGATGTTAGTTCATTTACTAAGTGCGGAATTGCTATTTATCACTATCCCATTCACCAAGCTGGCGCACATAGTGCTGTTTGCATTCGACAGGATTTCAGCGCTCCATTGGCAGCTTCAACCCGGAGCCGGCGACAAAGTTGCCGAGGCGCTTTATGGCAAGGAGGCCAAGGTATAATGTATGGCATATTAGTTGATGTTACCAAATGTATAGCCTGCGAAAAATGCGTTATGGCCTGCGTTGAACGCAATAAACTAGATTCCAAACTGGCGGAGCGTGACCGGGCGATAACAAGCGATGGTCTGTCGGAAAATCGTTTATCTACAATATTAAAAGTTTCGGATGAGCGCTTTGCCCGTAAAAGCTGTATGCATTGTGTCGAACCAAGTTGTGTTTCGGCCTGTCTGGTTGGTGGAATTACCAAATCACCCGAGGGGCCGGTAGTATACGATCCCGATAAATGTATTGGTTGTCGCTATTGCATGTTGGCCTGCCCCTTTCATATACCCAGATATCAATGGGATAAGATATCGCCGTTCATGGTTAAATGCGATATGTGTTATGATCGGGTAACTGACAACCAATTACCGGCTTGCGTCGAGGCCTGTCCGCAGGGCGTGCTTGAATTCGGGGAAAGGGATTCTCTGTTGAAAATTGCTAAAATGCGTATAAAACAAAACCCGAACAAATATCTCAATCATATCTGGGGAGAGAAAGAGTTCGGCGGTACATCCGTTATTTATATCTCGGATGTCGATCTGGCTGGAATTGGCTGGCCCGAGCATGAACCGGAAGCAATCCCCCGTCTCACCGAGCCGCTCATTCACAAAACCCCATTTATCGGTTTCAGCGTTGCTTTTGGGCTTGTCGGTATTAACTGGATTATTAAACGACGGATGAAATTGGCGGATGAGAAAAACAATACAGTTATAAAAAACGATTCCACCGGGGAGACTGAAAATGATAAGTAGAACTCGGCCGATAAAGGATGTGCTCTGGTTTTTTGCTCTTCTCGGCCTTATAGCCGGCGCTTTCAGGTTGGTTTTCGGGCTTGGCGCGACAACCAACCTTTCTGATATGGTGCCTTGGGGTTTGTGGAAAGTACTGAATATGGTTGCCGGTGTTGCTATCTCAACGAGCGGGTTTACGGTTGGATTCCTGGTATATGTTTTGAGGCTTGAACGATTTCGCCCGTTCATGAAACCGGCAATCCTGATAGCTTTTCTGGGTTATGGCTGTTCCTGCCTGGCGCTATTATTCGATATCGGTCTGCCGTTCAGATTCTGGCACCCGATATTCATGTGGAATATTAATTCATTCTTATTCGAGGTTTTTTGGTGCGTACTTTTATATTTCACCATTACGGCTATAGAATTAGCGCCATCATTTTTCGATAAATTGAAAGCCGAGAAAGTATCGCATTTTCTTCATCGTTTTGCAACTGCGGTGGTAATTATAGGTATCTCGTTATCGAGCCTGCATCACTCCTCGCTGGGTTCGCTATTTTTAGTCACGCCGCTAAGACTCCACCAGCTATGGTACACGCCGTGGCTTCCATTCCTATTTATTATTTCCGCTATGGGCGGCGGCTTAATGTTTGTGGTATTTGTTAAGATACTCTGGTCGTGGTGGTATGATCGTGAAATCGTTTTCGGCCAGGCTAAAATGCGAAATATTCCACTTTTAAAAAAAGCCAACGGCATCGAAAAACTAACAAATCATGAGGAAGGCGTACAATTTCCTATTGTCCGTCAAATGGCAACGATTGCTGCCGGTTTATTGGCTGTTTATTTCATCTTAAAAATACTCGATCTAACAGTGCACGGCAACTGGGGGGCATTACTTGCCGGAACCTGGGAAAGCTATCTCTATATATTCGAGCTGGTGATTACTGCTGTAATCCCTGTTAGTTTGATGCTTATCTCTAAAACCAGACAATCCCCGGCTATAGTAGGATTTGCCGGCTTATCGGGGGCTGTGGGTTTGGCCTTGAACAGAATGGATGTGGGTATATTCGGTTATTTCCGCGATGCCGGGATTGTATATTTTCCATCTTTTGCCGAGTGGTCTTTAAGTATCGGCGTTGTGGCTGCAGCCGGTTTGGTGTTTTTCTTCATCGCCGAAAATCTGCCGATTTTCAGCGATTATCCGCCGGTTGTTCAGAGTCGCACCGGCATGTTCCGTCAAACATTCGGGACTCTCCGCCAGATATGGAATATGGTATTTATGGATAGTCTCCATCGAGTATCATTGATCGCCGTAGCAACTATTCCCCTTGCTTATATTTTGATGTACCCGCCCTTTTATAATAACTTAAGGTCAGAGAAGACAATTAATCAATCATTTGGGGTCGATATTGAAAGAACGGTATTAAAAATCGATGGCGATCGCCAGGGGGTTAGTACTATTTTTGCGCATGCCGAACATCAAAAGCGTTTGGGAGATTCATTGTCCTGTCGGATATGCCATCATATCGCTATGCCCAATGATAAATCAACTCCTTGTTCTGAATGCCATCATTTTATGAATTCATCGTCGAATATTTTCAATCATGATGCCCATGAGGCATATATAGCAAAAAGGGATAAGCTGGAAGGGTTTTTCCCGGTTAACAATTCGTGTACAGAATGTCATCCCGCAGATAGCCCCAAAACCGCGGCTACCGCGAAAAATTGCCTGGAATGCCATAAACAGGACATGCGCATTGCAGGGTGTCTTGATGATAGCACAAATCTATCTATGGCTGGCCCATTCCGTGAGGCTATGCATGGAACCTGCGTTAAATGCCATACCAGAGAAGCCGCCCAAACCGGCAAAAAGATGCTTGATGTATGCGGAACCTGCCATCAGACGTTAAAGTCTTATGAATTGTCAAAACAAGAGATAGCCCGGGCGGGTGAAATCCATTTGAATTCTCCTGCGCAAAACAATTAATTTCCCCTGAGGTGACTTATGCATGTTTACGGCCCTGTTCCCTCAAGGAGATAGGGGAGTTCCCCGGGGATAGATATTATCCCGCGCAAAACATATTCCACTCGTGTGTTTATTGTCAACTGGGTAGAACAATAAGACGGCGGATTAATCCTCAAAGCTTTTATCCCAAAGAATCAATCATCGATGAAATCGAGAGCAGTCTGCTAAATTCAAATCCCAATTACATTACGATCGCTGGGGACGGTGAACCGACCCTGTCAAGCGACCTTGGCTGTATCATAGGTCAATGTAAAAGCCGATGGCCTGTACCCGTGGCGGTTACCAAAAATGGCTCTTTGCTTTTCAGGCCCGAGATACGAGAAAGCCTGGTTAATACCGACGTAGTTATGCCCTCCCTCGATACTGCCAACAAGAAGATTATCCGCAAAATCAATATACCTTTGCACACCGGCATTGTTGACCAGGACATTTAAGATGCGGAAATTCTCGGTTGTCCATTCAAGCAAAGATTTCCGATCCTTATCTTTGGCAATATCGCATACTTTGATATGTAATTCCGGATGTTCTTTTTGAGCTTTAATAAGTCTTCCTTTTCTTCGGCCACAAATTATGACTTCGTTCCCTTTTTCAGGAAAAATTCAGCCATTGCATAGCCAATACCCGTAGCACCGCCAGTGATCACCACGGTATTCCCCGAAATCTTTATTCGAACTCTCCCGCAAAGATTGCCTGATTCTTTATCAAGATTTTATCATTGATCTTTTACAATGTTCCTGATCCTGCCATTATTTAACCTTTGCAGGATATCCAATTGTCTGGCCAAAGAGAACTTTTTGATCGGAGCGCAATTTTAATTTTTTGGCAAGATCCTCTTTATCGCAATTATGGAACCATGCTGCCAGGCCAGTAGATGCCGCAAATAAATAAACATTGCCTGCAATCAAGCCGGTATCAACATAATAATAGGATTTTTGAATTTCGGGATCCAAAAGTCCCGGCTCCCTATAACCGGATGTATTGGCTAACTTATTTATATCCACTACATAGACAAGATGAAGCGGCACATCTAATCCTATGTCACGCTGGCTCTTATTAAGCGCAAAGAGACGTAAATCTGCGGCATTGACCGGATCGAGCTTGTGGTACAGGGGGTCGTATATAAAAGTCCCTTCTTTCATGACAACATAGACATTAATTTCCTGCGAGTTGCTTGCAGATCCAGAGGTGCGCCCGTAAATCCCGATCGCAACCTTTTTTCGATTTATCCCACAGGCCGACCAGAGAAGATTCGAAAGCACTTGCAGAGGAATTTTTTTGCCGCTTATCTCACGGGTAGTCATTCTTTGCTGTAATGATTGAAATAGTGATTTGCCCCGTGTAAATTTTGGCTTTCGCAGTTTAATCGATTTGATTTTTTTCGAAGTTTCTGCTTTTGATTCTCCCTTTTTGGTAACCATATATATCCTCTTTACCATAGCACAGCCAACCAACACCTGTTTATACTCACAAAACGCAATTCCCAAAAACTTCTACTTATTCCAGAGATTCATAATTTCATTATTGTCCAGAACGATTAGCACGATCTCCATATTTTTCAGTGAACGTTCATGCGCCTCTTTATTGGGCGAGGAAACCGCCTCTTTTGCAATGATTGCAAAAAAGCCACGATTCAATGCTTCACGGCCGCTCGATTCGATACCCATCTCTGTAGAGATACCGGCAAAGATCAGTGTATCTACCCCGGCATTGCGCATCATCAACTCGAAATTGGTACCGATGAAAATACTCGCGGTATTCTTGGGAATGACTATATCATTTTCGGCAGGGGAGATAGTTAGTTCCAGCGCATTCGGGGAGGTCCCGAAGCTGCGCTTCTTTAGGAGAACTCTTCGGGGCGGGGATTCGAACCGCTCCGGCAAGGGAGTGATTTTGGAGAAGAAAATTGGAATCCCACTTTTTCTTGCCGCCGCGATTAATTCGCTGACTTTAGAAAGAAATTCCATCTTGTTGAATATCCTGTCAACAAGCGCATTCTGCACATCCCAAATTACAAGCGCGGTTTTTTCGGGATTTCTGATCTCTTTTAATATTTCCTGATCCATGGTTTTGCTCTCCTTTTGAACTGACTATCTGTCATGCGACAAACGCTCCAGCATCCAGTATGGATAAGCCCTTGGCGGCATGCTCATTTCATCCAGCCGTGCCACCTCATCTGCGGTCATTTCCCAGACCGCGGTTTTAAGGTTATCCTTAAGTTGCTTTTTATTTTTAGCTCCAATGATCACAGAGGTAACGCCCGGCTTACTGAGCAAATAATTCAAGGCCGCCTGGGTAATCGTCGCATTATGGTTTTTTGCTATCCTCTCGAGCTCGTCTACTATATCAAATCCTTTTTCTTCGTCAAATTGCAAAAACTGATTGGTTGGATCGCTTCTTCTTGCTCCTTCCGGACGGGGTTTGCCCCGCCTGTATTTCCCGGTAAGGAATCCGCCGCCCAGCGGGCTCCATGGAAGGATACCCAGCTTTTGATCGAGCGCAAGGGGCACTAGTTCATTTTCAAGGTCACGAGCAATCAGGGAGTACAGAGCCTGAAGAGTAACGAATCTTTCAAGATTCTGCTGATCGGATATGGCCAGCGCCTTCATCAGCTGCCAGCCGGTGAAATTGGATACGCCAATATATCGCACCTTTCCCTGCCTTACCAGATCATCAAGGGCCCTCAGTGTCTCCTCAAGCGGGGTTCGTGGATCAAAACTGTGAACCTGGTACAAATCGATGTAATCCGTGCCGAGCCTCTTAAGGCTTGCATTGCAGGAATCAATAATATGCTTCCGGGAAAGGCCGACATCGTTGGGCCCCTGTCCAGTCCTTCCTCTGACTTTGGTGGCAAGAATGATATCCTTGCGCTTATCGCCGAGCGCTTTGCCGAGAATCTCCTCGGACCATCCTTCGGAGTAAACATCAGCGGTATCAAAGAAATTTATCCCGCCATCTATCGCGATATTTATCAACTCATTGGCTTCCTTCTGCTGGACCTGCCCGACCACAGTCCAGTATCCCCTGCCGCCAAAAGTCATGGCGCCAAAACATAGTTCGGAAACCCTTACCCCGGTATTGCCAAGAAATCTTGTCTTCATGTTCAGCTCCTCCTTTTAAAGCCGATTATGGAAGCGGAAAACTCTATGCTTTTTGAATTTTAACCAGAGATTGGTTTTTGTTGTTCCCCGAAAGCAACCGGCTGTTTCCGTAGCAGGCCATGACATTCAAGTGGATGTGAAATTCCTCAAGTTCAGGGCATTGAAAATAGATGAGTTGCTTACTCAGAATAATGCTATTAAATTTTTGGAATACGTATTGCCAAATTTCCATTTAGAATCCAAACTGCCAGAACTGGTAATGGTCATGAGTTTTAAGCCAAATTGCACGACACTAGTTACCGACGTTTCTTAATTAGGCCGGCCCCTGGGAGCTTCAGCAGTCAAATTTTCAATATTAGCCAAGCTGGTTCATAACCAGCCAAAGAACTATTGATCCCATATGCGTTATTTTCAACAGAATTCGATTATGTTTAGTAGATTATACTTATTAGAGGTTATCCACCCCAAAACAGGTTTATAACACGTTGTGGTACTATACGTTATAATTGTATCCGGGGATCATTAGTTCTCATCCACTTTTTAAATAACTTATTATTATACAACGCATTAAGTATGGCACAAAACATTGGCACAGATCCGCCACAAATGCCAAATTTCAACAATATAGCACTGTGTATAAAATATTATAACATTGATTACTAACGACTTTTTAATGGTAGCGCTACGGGGAATCGAACCCCGGTTTGATGGCTGAGAACCACCCGTCCTGGGCCACTAGACGATAGCGCCAAATCGTCTTGAATATATATAAATCAAATGGCAAGTCAAGGTTATAATGGTAAACGAAATATATTAGAAGATATATTCTTTAACTCGAAGAAAATTCTAAGTCCACGAGTTGATTTTTACATTATCCGGTATTGGGTTTACAACCGTATCGCCTATCCAGCGCATCAGTTCCAGGCCGAATTGATCAGTCATGTCTACATGATACGGGAGTATTCTCAAAGAATAGCCGAACAAGCCGCTTTCATCGCAGGGAATATAACCCTCATACTTATAAAGATCATCATGGACCTGACCGGCGCATGTCATTTTTTCGACATTAGCCTCAATTATATTGTATTCAGAATCCATCGGCCCGCTCAATATCTGAACCTTGACATCATCCGGCTTAATACTGCCCAGCGATATTTCCGCTTCAACTTTCAAAGCGTAACCCACTTCGACTTCTTTTTTCTGGACACCGGCGCTGATAATTTTCACGTGATGCCAGTTGTCGCGTATAAATTGCTTCCACATAACGAGCTGTTTGGTTTTAATATAATTATTGGCCGACAGGTTTTTCCAGTTGGCGTAGGCTTTCAAATAATAATTCTCGGTATATTCTCTCACCATCCTGTTAGTATTGAAAACCGGTGAAAGTTTGGAAAGCGATTTTTTGATTTTGCCGATCCAGCCGCGCGGCAAGCCATCGCTGGAAAGATTATAGAAAAGTGGAATGACATCGTTTTCCAAAACATCGAACAAGGCCTTGCTTTCGACCTCATCCTGATAGTTGGGGTCGTCATAGTCCTCACCGGCCCCGATAGCCCAGCCATTATCATAATCATAAGCCTCGACCCACCAGCCATCTAAAATGCTTAAATTGAGGCCGCCGTTGGGGACCACTTTCATGCCGCTGGTGCCGCTGGCCTCGTGAGGCCGACGCGGCGTGTTAAGCCAGAGGTCGACACCCTGGACCAGGTAGCGGGCGACATTGATATCGTAATTTTCCAGAAATATGATATTTTTTCTGATACCCGGCTGGCGGGCGAAATGCACGATTTCCTTAATCAGCTCTTTGCCGCCGTTGTCAAGCGGATGCGCCTTACCGGCGAAAATGAATTGCACGGGGCGTTCTTTATTGGTCAAAAGCCGCTTTAATCTTTCGGGGTCGCGCAGAAGTAAAGCCGCGCGCTTATAGGTGGCGAACCGTCTGGCAAAACCGATAGTCAGGGCTTCGGGATTAAGCGATTCCTGGGCCGAATCAATTTCTTTGGCGGCCGCGCCCCGTCGCTTAAGCTGGTCGGCTAAACGTTTTCTGGTATAGGCCACCAGCCGCTCGCGGCGTCGCTCATGTATGCGCCATAGTTCGACATCGGGAATGTTATCGACCCTCTGCCAAATCGTTTGATCAGCCGGTTTTTTTATCCAGTTGGGACCGAGATAGCGAATAAAAAGCTCGGACATCTCGTGCGATACCCAACTTCTGGTGTGTATCCCATTGGTAATATGCTGAATCGGGATCTCGCTTAGCGGTACATTCGGCCACACCGATCTGAACATTTTCCTGGATACGTCGCCATGAAGTCGGCTGACACCATTGGCGAAAGCCGTCGTACGAATAGCCATCAAAGCCATATTGAACAATTCCTGGTCATTATTAGGATTGTGCCTGCCCAGAGCCAGGAAATTGCTTTTTTTCATGCCGAATTGCTTGAATATATTCGCCAGATATTTTTCGACGATGGTGGGGTGGAAGATATCAATACCGGCGGGAACCGGCGTGTGAGTCGTGAAAATCGTGCCGCTTTTAACAATCTCGGCCGCTTCTTCCGGTGTCAGGCCGTCTTTGGTTACCCGACGGCGCATCCTCTCCAATGCCATGAAAGCCGCGTGGCCCTCGTTCATATGACACACATGAACGTGAATATCGAGTTTCCGCAAGGCCAGCATACCGCCAATACCAAGTATCAGTTCCTGCTGAATCCTGGTTTCTTTATCGCCGCCATAAAGCTGATAAGTAATCTTTCGATCATCATAGCTGTTTTCAGGGGTATTCGTATCGAGCAAAAACAAAGGAATGCGCCCGACCTGGACTTTCCAGATGCGGCAAATAATATTTCTGCCGGGAAATTCCACTTCGATCAATACCGGCGAACCATTACTATCGGTCATCATCTTGATAGGTAAATTATAAAAATCGTTTTCCGGATATGTCTCCTGCTGCCAGCCATCGGCATTGAGATATTGCTGAAAATAGCCCTGTTGATACAACAGGCCGACTCCGGCCAATGGGATACCTAATTCGCTGGCCGATTTCAGGTGATCGCCGGCTAAAATTCCCAAACCACCCGAATAAATTGGCAAACACTCGGTTAGTCCGAATTCCATGGAAAAATAAGCAATTTTGGGCGTCTCCACTTTGCCGTATTCGCTTTCATACCAGGTTGGGCCGGTCATGTAAGTTTTCAGATTAGTATGAGCCCGTTCGAGTTGGGCCATGAAGCCTTCATCGTTTAAGGCCTGGCTAAGTTTATCCTGTTTGATAGAACCCAACATTCTAACCGGGTTATTGCCGGAATCCCGCCACAAATCCCGGTCGAGATGCCGGAAAAGTTCGACCGTCTCGTAATTCCAGGTCCAATGTAGGTTGAAGGCTAATTCTCTTAACGCTTCCAATTCGGGAGGAAGGACAGCCTTAATTAGAAATGTATCAAAAGCTTTCGCCATTATTTACTCCACCGGTTTCACCTTGAAACTTATCAAGTTCACGATTAATTAATCATATTTGTACTGTTAATTGATTATCGACCATTACTGAAGTTACCTTTAAATCATTCCTAAATTGATGAATACAATGATAATTATAGTCAATTCATCAAAGATATGTGTCGCCATAGCGGCGTTTGCTTTATATTTTAGCAAGTTGTGCAAATTTGGCTATCACTCTGAATTTAGACGACTATCCGTTTCAATCTTTTTATATCTTCATCAACTAATTTGGTATATTCCTCCGTACCGGGTTTTCCCAACATAGAAAACATCGCCTTTTTATAATCCTCCACGCCCGGTTGAATGAACGGATTATGTCCGGCCATATAACCCGAAAGCGCCACCGACAGCTCCATCATGAAATAAAACTGTCCAATATTGAAAGCGTTCCGGCGAGGGATATCGATAGTCATATTGGGCACGTCGCCCTTGAAATGCGCGTACGCCGGGCCATCAATGACTTTCTGGTTAATATAATTCATGTCGCGATTGTTATCCGATAGATAGTTCAAACCATCAAGGTTTTCCGAATCGGGTGGGACAGGTATTTCGTTATCGCTTTCCCGCAGTTTAATAAATGTCTCGATCATGTTCCGTTCGCCTTGCTGAACCATCTGGCCGTTGGCGTGAAGTTTTTCCGAGTACATCGATGGCGATACCCAGAGGCCATAGCCTTTATGGCCCTCACTTTCGGGAAACAATTGCTCCATCCAGCGGGTCAGTTGGTATATTGAAGCCGAGTTTGCCGCCACGACCTCTATTTTTTTGCCTTTTTTATAAGCTAAATATCTGATCGCGGCATGAAGCAAAGCCGGGCTGCGCCAAAATTCGCTCTTATCGGTTATTTTCTTCATCTGCCTGAAACCGGCCACGAACTCGTGAATATCTATACCGGCCATAGACAATCCCACCAGGCCGACATCGGATAATACCGAAAACCGGCCGCCGATATTATCCGGCACAACAAACGTCCGGTAGCCTTTGTCATCAGCCAGCTTTTTTAGCGCTCCCCTGGTTTTATCGGTGGTAGCAAAAATGAAATCGGAGGTTTTATCGCCCGCCCAGGCTTCAATCAGTTTTCTGATAATTCTGAACGCAATAGCCGTTTCGGCTGTTGTCCCCGATTTGGAGATAACATTTACGCCGACCCGTTTGCCTTTAACAATATCCAGCGTATCGCGAAGAAAATCAGGATCGAGGTTTTGGCCGAGAAAATATATCTCCGGCGCGCCGCCGCGCTGGTCGCGCGGAAGCTGGTTGAAATAACTATGAGTCAGGGCCTTTACAGTCGCCTCGATACCCAGGTATGAACCGCCGATCCCCAGCGAAAGGTAAACATCGATTTTTTTACTCAGGTTCTTCGCCGCCTTAACTATGTCATCGAGTTTGCTTTTAGTGATTTCATCGGGAAGATTCAGCCAGCCCAGCATCGGAATACCGTTATCCAGGCAATCGCCCTGTCTGTTTTTCAATTGGTTGTGTTTTTCCTGAATTTGCGGGCTAATAGAATCTAATTCATCTGAGGATATAAACGGCTCACTGTTGGCCGCGTTTAACATATAAGTTAGATCGAGCCTGATCTGATTGTTTTTAATGAAATCATCATCCGGATAGAAATTTGACCGAGTCGATGAATGAATATGGCGATTTATAGTTTTATTTTCACCAAGCGCGGTCAGCTTTATTCCTTTTTTCATGTCCTTTAATTCCTGTTAAATGATTGCGCTGTTCATGAGATAATAACTTACCATAATCTAATATGTAAAACAATTAGTTTATGGACAGGATGTACTCGGCCCGGTATATTTAAACATTCATTTGGATACAGAGGCCGGGGCGGCTACAGGGCCGGCTTTTTTAACATCACCGGGCGCCTCATCATCGAACTGTTTGAAATTATCGATAAACATTTGCGCCAGTTTCCGGGCTTTGTCATCATAGGCGTTCTTATCCTGCCAGGTCGAACGCTGATTAAGCAATTCAGCCGGAACCCCCGGACAAGTCTTCGGAACCTCGACGCTAAAAACCGGATCTTTGACGAATTCGATATTATCCAAAGCGCCGCTTAAGGCCGCTTTTACCATCGCCCGGGTATACGCGATTTTGTATCTTTTACCGGAACCGTAAGGGCCGCCGGTCCAGCCGGTATTCACCAACCAGCAATTGGCTTTATGTCTTTTGATTTTTTCATCTAACAATTTGGCGTATTTAAACGGATGAAGGACCATGAACGGCGCACCGAAACAGGCGGAGAAAGTAGCCTGCGGTTCCGACCCGATCCCTTTTTCGGTGCCGCCGACTTTGGCGGTATAGCCCGACATAAAATGATACATCGCCTGTACCGAGGACAGTCTGGCTATCGGAGGTAATACTCCAAATGCGTCACAAGTGAGCATGATAATGTTTTTTGGATGTCCGGCTGTCGTACCGGTAAATGCGTCCGGAATATGATTTAGCGGATAGGCCGCCCTCGTGTTCTCGGTCAGGCTGTCATCATCAAGATCCAGTCTTCTGGTCCAGGAATTGATAGCCACGTTTTCCAGAACCGTGCCGAAACGGCGGGTTGTTTCATAAATCTCCGGTTCGGCCTCTTCGGAGAGCTTGATAACCTTGGCATAGCAGCCACCCTCGAAATTGAACACGCCGTTTTTGCTCCAGCCATGTTCATCGTCGCCGATCAAGTTTCTTTCCGGGTCCGCCGACAGCGTAGTTTTGCCAGTGCCGGATAAGCCGAAAAACAGCGCCACATCCCCGGCCTTGCCTATATTGGCCGAACAATGCATGGATAGTACGTTTTCAAGAGGTAGAAGGTAATTGAGGAAAGTAAACACCGATTTTTTTATTTCGCCGGCGTAACTTGTGCCGCCGATAAGGACGATCTTCTTGGCTAGATTCAAAATTACGAACGTCTCGGAATTAGTGCCATCGAGACTGGGCACGGCCATAAAGTTGGGGGCGTGAATCACCGTGAATTCCGGCTTATGGTCCTCGATTTTGCCGCGAGGGGCGCGGATAAACATATTCCGGGCGAATAAATTGTGCCAGGCGGTCTCGGTAATAACTCTTACCGGCATCCGAAATTCTTTGTCGGCGCCGGCGAAACAGTCCTGCACGAATAGGTCTTTCCCCTGAAGGTAGGCCTGGAGACGGTGAAACATAAGTTGAAATTTCTCCGGGCTGAACGGTTTATTGACTTTTCCCCACCAGACGTTTTCCCGGGTGGTCGGTTCCTCGACAATGAACTTATCCTTAGCGGCCCGGCCGGTGTGCTGGCCGGTCCTGACCACGATCGGCCCGAGATGGGCGATTGATCCCTCGCGCCTTTTGATTATCTCCTCGTAAAGCAGGGGAGTATTGTAGTTGCAAAAAACTCTGCCGGTGTTCGAAAGCCCGTATAATTCCAGGCTGCAGCTTTCATTATAATTACCGTTCATTTATCCCTCCAATATTTTTTGCTTAATTTAACCTGTTAAACTTACTTTATCGTCCCAAAGTTCGCATTAACTTAATTTAAAGAGGATATATTTTCGCTGTTCATACGGTCGAAAAATGCAAAGTAAATTAATTCAATGGGTAAGTTCAATCATATAAATGAAAAAGGCTGGATCTGATTTTGATCCAGCCTTCGACTAAATCGCGAATGACAGGCTTATTTCGAAAGATGTTTGGAGATCAGCTTGGTCATTTCGAACATGCTGACCTTGGCCTTGCCGCCGAATACTCTTCTTAAAGCATCGTCAGCATTGATCATTGTTCTTTGAACCGCGTCCTGCAGTTTGTTCTTTTTGATATAAGCCCACAGCTTCTTGGTGATTTCGGTCCTGGGCAGCGGCTTGGAGCCGACCACGGCCGCCAATGCCTCGCTTATATTCCAGGGCGCCATGAAAGCCGGATTGGGTTTACGTTTGGCTTTCTTTTTCGCGACTTTTTTCTTGGTGGTTTTTTTCTTGGCTACTTTTTTCTTGGTAGCTTTTTTCTTGGTGGTTTTTTTCTT
>CAZFSN010000001.1:52739-55708 GCA_964521815.1 uncultured Ignavibacteria bacterium
TTTTTTTCTTGGCTACTTTTTTCTTGGTAGCTTTTTTCTTGGTGGTTTTTTTCTTGGCTACTTTTTTCTTGGTAGCTTTTTTCTTGGTGGTTTTTTTCTTCGTCGCCTTCTTTTTGGCTGGCATAGATACCTCTCCTGGTTAAGGGTTTTTAGGTTAAATATTTCGAATTCCTTCTTTCATACACAATCCGGTCAAAATCTCCAATCCACTCATTTGACTACTTACTCAAGGCTACGGCGAGAATTATAGGAGTAATCAGCGAATAATATCAAATAAAAATTACAGGTAAATTAAAAAAAAACAGGTTTTTTTCAGGGTAAAACAACCCGCCGGCCGAGCCTAAAAAACCCGGCCGGCAGGTTTTTACCTTGAATCGGACTTGTACGCGGATCAGATTCCATAAAGCGGCGCGTATTTTTCTTTCAAATATTCGATCAAATAGCTATGAGAAAGAGGCTTTCCGGTGACTTCCTTAACCAGTTCCTCGGCTCGATAACGCTGCCCATGCTTATGGATTTTCTCGCGCAGCCAGCCTAAAAGCGAATCGAACTTGCCCTGTGCGAACTGCCCATCCAGGTCACCCAAATCCTCTTTAGCCTTGGCAAAAAACTGGGCTGAATAGAGGTTTCCCAGAGTATAAGTGGGGAAATAGCCGATTAACCCGGCGCCCCAGTGAACATCCTGAAGGCAGCCGCGAGCATCATCCGGGGGAGTTATACCGAGATATTTCTTAAATTTGTCGTTCCAGACAGCGGGGATGTCATCTGTTTTCAGCTCTTTGTTGAAAATAGCGTGTTCAATTTCGAACCTCAGCAAAATATGAAGGTTATAGGTAGCCTCATCGGCCTCCACCCGGATAAATGACGGCCTGACATCGTTGATCGCGAAATAGAAATCATCGAGTTTGACACCGCTTAACGCCTCCCAGAATACCTGTCTGACCCGAGGGAAGAAATAAGCCCAGAACGGTTTCGAACGTCCGACGATGTTTTCCCACATGCGCGATTGTGATTCATGTATACCCAGAGAAATCGAATCCCCCATAGGCAAGCCTCTATATCGAGGATCGAGCCCCTGCTCGTAAAGGCCGTGGCCGGTTTCATGCAAGATACCAAAAAACGCCTGACCAAAATGTCCGCGATTGAAACGCGTGGTTATTCTGACATCCCCGGTGCCTATAGTTGTACAAAATGGATGAGTGGTTACATCCATACGGCCGCCGTCGTAATTAAATCCGATAGCCGCTGAGGCAGCTTTACCTAAAATCACCTGGCGGTCGATCGGATACTCGCGTTCGATTATCGAAAGGTCGGGTTTCTTTTGGGAATTAGCAATCGCCTCGACCAGCGGCACCAGGTCGCGCCGCAATTCAGTAAAAACCCGGGTAATATTTGCAGCTGTTTCGCCGGGTTCGTAGTCATCCAGAAGGGCATCGTACGGCTCTTTTTCATAACCGACAGCTTCGGCTTCCTGGCTTTTTAAATCGATCATCTTGGTTAGCCAGGGCGAAAACGTGGGGAAATCGGATTTTTTCCTGGCTTCCATCCAGGCTTGCTCGGCCAGCGTGGTCGTTCTGGATATTTCCTCCACTAAAGATTTTGGCACTTTCACCCTTTTGTCATGGGCTCGGCGAATTTCCCTGACATTGACCGCGTCGGGGGACAACCGATCTTTGAGCAAATCACCCGCTTCAACCTCGCTTAAAAGATCGCCCGTTTCCGGCGAGGTGAACTTTTCATGGGCCATGCCGGCCAGCAAAGATTGTTGTTCGGCCCGATTGGCGGCGCCGTTTTGCGGCATATAAGTCCGTTCATCCCAGCCTAGAAGCGCCGCGCACGAATTTAATATGCTTATTTGTTTTACTTTGCTGGTTAATTCATCCAGGGCTTTTTTAGCTTTATCCGACATCTCCTGACTCCTTTTTTAAATTTGCTAACATTTCCATTATATAAATAGTCGAAAGAATAGCAAACATAAAATCCACAACGTTATTTCTAATCCATAGAACTTTAAAAAGTGAATTTCATGCGTCGCAGGAATCCTGAAGCTGTACCAACAGAATGACAGATTGCCACGTCGCTTCGCTCCTCGCAATGACAGCCTTTTGAAGTCATCTCTGAGAGCGCATTTATCAAGGACTGATTTAAATTTTTTCATATTTTTTGTCAATCGAGTTTATTCGGTTATGGCCGAAGTCATCTTTCATGCGCCGTCAGGAATCCTTTCCTGACGGTTATAGAAAGATGAAAAAGTTGCCGTGATTGCTTCTAATTTAGTATCGATTCAACCGCTTCAACGAAACCCTCCGGCCCAATACCTTTGGTTATCTTCAGCCCGGGGACATGCAGGTTTTCGTTATGGCCGCCATCCGGCTTTCTGACCAAAAACGGATAATCGACAATTTGCAGCATCGGCAGATCGTTGTCCGAGTCACCCAGTCCGATAAATTTAGCAGCCGGTTTTTTTTCTAAATACAGGTTTTTCAGTTTCAGAAGAGTTTGCCCTTTATCGAATTGGCCGGTTATATGGTGAAGAATACCGCCGTGAGTATATCGGTACCCAAGTTTGGCTATTTCTTTTTTTATGGCAACAAGGCCATCAGGTGTTTCACCGACTATTTGAAATGGCTCATCGTATTCGCGCATCCTGGCCAATTTCGCATCGGCCAAATCCAGGCCGGTCAGGGAGGCGACCTCGGCCGCTGTCATATCGGCAAAACTCCTGATTTCAGTCGCGGCGGTTTTAGCCGCTTTCTTTAGGGCAATTTGAAGTTCGGTTATAGCCGTTGATGATTGCCGGCGCCAATAATTACCGAATCTGGTGAAATTTTCAGGTTTCTCGAATTGCTTAATCGGCAAAAACAAGCCGCCGCCATTTTCGGAGATAAACGGAGCGGTGTTGGCTAATTCATCTCTTAAAACCTCTATCTCGGTACGCGTTTTGGCCGAAACGAACACGACCGGAATAT
>CAZFSN010000002.1:0-5743 GCA_964521815.1 uncultured Ignavibacteria bacterium
AAAAAGCCGCTTAAATAGTGAAGCGTTTCCTCATAACTGCTTAATAGAAATTCCTGAAGCGGGGCTAGATCGTTGATTGTCGAGTTTTCCACTGCCGATATATATTGATTATGTTTGCCCGGATTAATAATGTTATAAAACAACCCGCTTTTAAGCAGAACATAATCGGACAAAGCCCGGGCAACCCGCCAGTTGCCGGCCCGGAACGGGTAGGTTTCGATTATCCGGAAATGCAGGTCGGCTGAAATATGGAATATTTCGAAAAAATTACTTTCGGTGACCGGACCTAAAAGCTTGAGAATTCCATCAATCCAACTCAGATGCTGATACATTAATGTAGTAACCTGCGAAAAATGCGGCGGCCGAAGTTTGATGCCCCGAATTCGCACATCGATATCCCGAAATCGCCCGGCAATATCAGGCCAGCTTTTGTCGAAAAGAATCCGATGCAGTTTCAGCAACAAGGACACCGATAAATCGGTTTTCATTTGAGCGGTCTTTTCCAGATGCCGTAACAATTGATCGAGGCTGATTGCTTCCAAAGCGATTTTCCTGTAGATCGGCGAAAAATGTTCTTTGATCTTGATATTTCCCCGGTAAAGCGCCGATTGAATAAATACCGGGCTAATTATATTATTTTCGAGAACGCTTGAATTAACAACATTGCTAAACCGGAGAGCCGTAAATATATCGTTGTTTACTTTGGGAATACTGTCGCGAATTTCTTTAAGTTCGAAAAATAGGTCTTTGACGCTGTCGTTATTAGGCATATTCATTTTACTATAATACTACATTTGTTCGCTTTTATTCAAGCATATTTTTCAATTTTTGAAGTACATAATTAACTTATTTGATATAATTAACTTGGGCCGGAAATAATTAACCTGTTCGGCAATACCCTGGTGCAAAAGAAACCTGATGGTCTTTTATTTAGTTGTACGAATCGGATTGAATAAAAAAAGGAGGATAAGTGGGAATAATACAAGAGCAAGACAGGGTGGCTATCAAAAAGCAATTCGCGGATCTCACCAAGCCGGTCAGATTAATTAATTTCACCCAGGAAATAGAATGCCAGTACTGTAAGGACACTCATCAATTGGTCAGCGAATTAAGCGAGCTTTCGGATAAAATAACCGCGGAATCATATAATTTCATCACCGATAAAGATGCGACCGAGAAGTTCAAAATCGAGCAGATTCCGGCTACGGTTATCATGGGGGATGAGGATAAGGGAATAAGATATTACGGCATTCCCGGAGGTTATGAATTTGCCGCGCTCATGGATGCGATCAAAATGGTTTCGGCCGGCGATTCGGGCCTTTCGCCTCAAACCAGAGATTTCTTAAAACAGCTCAAAAAGCCGGTTAATCTGAAAGTCTTTGTCACTCCTACCTGACCATACTGTCCCCGGGCCGTGAGCCTGGCTTACAGGATGGCTATGGAATCGCCGCTGGTGACCGCCGATTGTATCGAGGCGATAGAATTTCCTCATCTGGCTAATAGGTATAGCGTGCAGGGTGTACCCAGAACAGTTATCAACGAAAAGGTCCCTCTTGAGGGCGCTTATCCCGAACCGATGGTAGTTGAAGCGATAAAGAAAGCTCTGGGCGAGGAAGCCTGATAATTTAGCGTATAGCCAAATAGCATTATCCGGTGGGCGCTTTAAAAAGCGCCTTTTTTTCTTAACTATATGTATTAATAAAGCTTGCTTTAGATAGCCGAAATTATTTAATAATTAAAACAGAATCTTAATGATAGGATAATTAAATGGAAATTTTAGGAAAATTATATCAATCTTTGAGAAGCATTATTCCATCCGGGGTTGCTGTAATCGGAGTGGTCATCGTTTTGCTGGGAGTAAAATATTTTCTCGAAAAACGCCTGGCTTTTCTATCAGATAAACGGCTTCGCTTCCAGATGATTATGTTAGTCCTGACTTTCGCCGGGCTTTTAGTAATTATCCTGACCCTGCCTATAAGCGATACCTCTCGGGGACAGCTTCTAAGCTTAATCGGAATTGTCCTAAGCGCCGCGATAGCCCTGTCATCTACGACGCTATTGGGTAATGCCATGGCCGGGTTGATGCTTCGCGTAATCAGAGCAATCAGGATCGGCGATTTTATTCGCGTAGGTGATCATTTCGGACGAATTTCCGAGCACGGATTATTTCATGTCGAAATCCAGAACGAGGATAGAGATCTTACTACTTTGCCCAATTTATATCTGGTCACCAATCCGGTGAAAGTTATCAGGTCGTCCGGTACTTTTATTTCGGCTACTGTATCATTGAGCTATGATATTCCTCGAACTAAAGTCGAAAGGCTTCTAATCGAAGCGGCCAAAGAGGCCGAGCTTGAAGATCCGTTTATGCAAATCCTCGAATTGCGCGATTTCTCAATAATATACAGAATCGCGGGTTTGCTTAAGGAAGTCAAGCAAGTCATTTCATCCAGGTCACGGCTTCATGCCATGATGTTGGATAAACTACATGACGGCGGTATCGAAATCGTCTCGCCCACTTTCATGAATACGCGACAGATTCAAACCAATCAGGTTTTCATTCCGGCATCGGAAATGGCGGAAATAAGAGAGCCCGAAATCCAAACATCAAACGTACCCGAATCGAAAGTGTTCGATAAGGCCGATCAAGCGGAAAGCCGCGAAAAACTCAAGGAACGATATGATCTTGCCGGCAAGGAACTGGAGGATTTAAAGAAGCGTCTGGATGAAGTCGGCGATGAAGAGGAAAAAGATGATTTTAAAGCTAAAATCCAAAGGCTTGAAGTTCGTCGTGACCTGCTGAGTGATATATTAAAAAAGGGAGAGGATGAAGAGAAATAGGAATCCAAATACCATTGGCAGGCTCACGATAAAAACTTAGAAATCCACCCTCAACCCCAGATACGGTATAAGACTGTTTGTCTGCCTGTTGTCTCTTTTCAGTATTAATTCAGGTGCAATTGAGAACTTGTCGCAATTGGCGTAATCTGAGTGAAGATTTATTGTTGGCCGTAATGATGTTAAGCCGCGGTCTTTATCATAATCTTTTGTCATTTTCGCGCCGGCGATTAGACCGGCGATGCCGCCGGTCCCGGCTATTGCCATCGCCGCCTCGGAGTTATCGACCTGGAACAACATATCGACCCCAAAACCTGCTACTGTGCCGAGGATACCAGCTAAATTAATTAGGCGGATTCGACTGCTAGAAGCCTGAGAATTTTTGGCCAGAAAACCCGCGCTGACTACAGCTATATCCGAACCGATAAGCATATCCCGCAAAGCTTCATCATCCTTGGCGACAGTAGAGAAAACCAGGCCATACCACAAGCCCCAATTTAGTCCCGAACTCATAATCGAGGCGTGTCCTTCGGTAAATTCTATTCGGTTGGAAAGGTAATTAGCCGATACGATACCGGCCAGGCCCGAAATTTCGCCTATCGCGATAACGCTGTGGTTATCCTCCATATCGTCCAATCCAGCCCAGCCTAATCCCTGCCATGTCCCCAGATGTCCGCCGAGGGAGATCATAGTCGCTTTGGCTTTTGTCACACTATGATCTCTGGAAAGGGCGCTGGCAGTGTAAACAGAAAGCGGCGCGCCCAGTATCAACCCCAGAGCGAATAACTGCGGCGAATCGGCTTTCAAAGCTATTGGCGTAGCAATCCCCAGCCATATTCCATAATAGCCGCTAAAAATTAGTAGATTAGTACGGCCGCTGTGGTCAAGAAGCGAACCTCTTTTAAATAGTACTTTATTTGATTTCCAGATTCGATTTACAAGTCGACTGGTGGAATCGGCCAGACCGGCCATCGGATCATTCGGATAATCCTTGACTAAATCATCGAGCAATTGTCGGCTAAGCTCATAATCGGCCCGGGATAGATATTTCAAACCTAATTTGTATATCAGCGCCGGTTCGGTTATCCCGGAATCGGATTTCTGCTGTTGAAGCGTGAAATATTTATTGGTTAACTCAACATGAATTCTAGTAAGTTCAAAAGCATCTGCCGAAATCTTGCGTTCGTTTGTATAAATAGAACCGGCTTCTTTGTATTTATATACGAGAACATATTTCGCGGGCAATGGCTCCCGAAATTCGGCCTCGATAAAACCCTTGATATCCGGAAATAGATGATAAAAATCTCTTTCCGTGGAATCGATAACGGCTCCGATTTGCGGAGTCAGGCTGATCGTTTGTGAGGTCGAAAGATTCGCAAAAGCAGCATTATAGTTAATGATAATAGAAGCTATTGTCCCGGAAAAGATTAACCGCGAACCTGAAAGCATCGAATACCTTTTTTATAAATTCGCCAAATTCTAAATTAAAAGATGATATAAGTCAAATTAAATAAATGTTCCATGAAATCGTAGCTTAGCCCGGTTTAATATAGAATTAGTAATCCACTACTTCATTTTACGCCCCGTTGGCTGACTCTCGATTATGGCCGATCTTGCCTGCGTCGAATCCACCGGCGACCATTCGCCGATTTTCTCGGAATACACTTTGCATACGCCTATCGACTGGTAGGTTTCAAACGAATTATACTCCCAGCCGAGGTATTCAGACCCGCCACCGCCGATAGTAGTGACCAGAAAGCGATTCGATACATGCCCGATATAGCGGGCCTGATCCTCCGGCCATTCCTGGTCGCCGCCCGATGGGTCAACCGATACCCAGCCGACTTTAGGCAGGTAGACCTCGCACCAGCGATGGAACACTTCATCCTCCGAAGCCAAATCGCCGCGCTGGGCGATTGAGCCGGCATAGCGAGTCGGCAAACCGGCCGCCCGGCACATAGCGATAAACACGAACGAATATTCCGAACATGAGCCATTGCCTCGTTCCAACACCGCCGGGGCGATATTCCAACCGCCGGCCAATTCGTAATACATGTTATCGATTATGTATTTGTATATTTTGCGCATCATCCAGTAGGGATTCGTCTCATCGCCTATAGCGGCCTTAACCGCTTTTTTTATGGTCTCAGAGCTGATAGCAAACTTGGTGTTATCCACCAGATACATTTTGGCGATATCTTTGGGAATATCTTTCAGTTGTCCGACTTTTTCCGGCCTGACAAATAGCCAGTAGTCAAATAACTTGACAGTCGTAGTATATGATGCTTCAACCATCGCCCCTGCCGCCAGTGTGTCAAAATGAAATTTAGCCGACTTCTGACCCCATTGATCCGCAACTATTTCATAACCCACCGATGATTTATATTCCGGCGCCTTAATTAATGTCTGATGCGGCGAGTTTTCCGGTACGGCCAGATAAATATTCAGATCAGTCACCGTGCCTGGGCCGTAGTTTCTAAATTGATGAGTATACTGGCATTCTTCATAGACGGGTTCAACAGAAGAACTGATCTCGTTATCATCTGTAATAATAGCGTAAATCGAATCCGATTGATAATCGGCGCAATAAAGTTTGCCCTGACAGAACGCCAGACCCCAGGCGTATTTGCCCGGTGCGTTAAATATCATGATGACCTCGCCGGTTTTCGGCCAGACCATGTAGATACGGTCGGCTATGCGGTCGGCTACCCAGAGATAAACGCCATCGAATGCCAGGCCGGTCGGGTTTTTAGATGGCGATTTGAATTTCTTGATCATGGTGCCATCCTCGGTGGAAACTTGTAGAAGCAAATCATCTTGTGAATCGGCCAGCCAGAGATATTTGCCGTCCCAGGCCAGGCCCGCCGGCCGCTGGGCCGGGGATGGTATTGTTTTGATATTGACC
>CAZFSN010000002.1:5843-8948 GCA_964521815.1 uncultured Ignavibacteria bacterium
GCGATATCGCCCGGCACGGCATAGGCCGACACCGCGATTATCAAAATAACTATAATCACTGTTAAATTTCTCATTGTTACCTCCTGCTTTGTTTCTTATTAGGATACTTTAGCATATGATAGGGGGGAATACAATAAGAAATAAGCCTGAAATTAAGCCTCACTGTTTAATAATTCCAAAAAACCTGGAATATTTCCATTTCCCGCGGAGTACAACGATATAGAAGAACGATAGAGGGCCCATCAGTAAACTCAAATTAAAGGGAGGAGTGCCATGAGACAGGTAACTCTGGCTATATTAATAGTCTTAATAGGAACATCTTTAGCGTTGGCCGATGGGGTGATGATACCCGTTTTACCTCGGCCGATACCGCCGCATATGCCGCCGGACGCTTATATGAATGTCAAATATCATAAAGTCACAGTCGAAATTAATGACCCGGTGGCCCTGACTAAAATAGATCAGGTTTTCGCCAATCCCTACAATTGGGAACTCGAGGCCAATTATATTTTCCCGATTCCCGAGGATGCCGCTATCAGCCGATTCACAGCCTGGCTGAATGGCCGTCAGATGGAGGCTGAACTTCTGGATGCCGACCAGGCTCGCCGGATATATGAGGATATCGTGCGGCGGCGTAAGGATCCGGCGTTGCTCGAATACGCCGGGCGAGGCATGTATAAGATTCGTGTCTATCCAATACCCGCCCGCGGCGAGGTGCGAGTTCAGCTTGAATACGAGCAGACCTTGAAATCCGATAAGGGAACGGTTGAATATTCGTATCCTTTGAACACGGAAAAATATTCCGGCGCGAATTTGGAGGAATGCACGGTCGATATTAATGTCAAATCGTTTGATAAAATCGGCGCGGTTTATTGCCCGACTCACAATACCGCTTCGGAAAGAAAAGGCGATAAAGAATTTAACTTGTCATACAGCGAGAAAAATGTCAAACCCGATAAGGATTTGATAATCTATTTCACCCGTCAGGAAAGCGATTTTGGTTTTCATCTGTTAAGTTATAAAGAGCCGGGCGATAACAGCGGCTATTTTCTGGGCATACTGTCTCCGCCTTTGAAAAATAATCGTTCTGAAGTGCCCAAAAATATTATTTTTATTCTGGATTCATCCGGCAGTATGCGCGGTGAGAAATTCGAACAGGCTCAGGCGGCGCTTAAGTATGTGCTTCAAGGCTTAAACACAGGCGATAGGTTTAATATTATCGACTACGATGATGTTGTCAATCCCTTTAAGCAAAACCTTGTTGATGCTACTGCCGCGAATATTACCGAGGCTTTGGCTTTTTCAGCCAATGTTCAGGCCGATGGCGGCACTAATATTTATGATGCTTTGTCTGCCGCTTGCGGCATGATCTCTCATAGCGACGCGCCTACATATATGCTGTTTCTCACCGATGGCCGTCCGACTGTCGGTAACAGGGACATCGATAGCATAGTTAAGAATACGACGACATTAAATGAAAGCCGGGCTCGCCTTTTCGTTTTCGGTGTAGGTTTTGATGTGAACGCGCATCTTCTGGACAGGCTCGCGCAGGACAATGGCGGTTTGTCCGAATATGTGCTGCCGGAAGAGGATATCGAGGTCAAGGTTTCGCGGCTGGCTTCGAAAATCAGTTTCCCGGCCCTAACCGACCTGCAATTGATATTCGGCTCGGCCAGATCATTTCACTTATATCCCAATCCCTTGCCCGATTTATTCTATGGCTCGGAAATCATTATCACCGGCCGTTTCGAGGGCGATGGCGGCGATCAGGCTATAGTTAAAGGCAAGATAGCCGGCAAAGATATTACCTATGAATTTCCGGTCGATTTTAAAAGCGGTACACGCAACGATGACTTTATCGCGCTATTGTGGGCGAACAGGCGCATTGCAAATCTGACTCAAGAAATGAGGCTTCACGGAACTTCCGATGAACTTATGACCGAGGTAGTCAAGCTCTCGAAAAAATTCGGTATTATAACCGAATATACTTCTTTCCTGGTGGAGGGCGATGATCGTTACACTGCCGAGGAAATGATTAGGCGAGGAGATGTAGATTATTTCAATACCGCCCTGGGATCGAATATGAGAAAAAAGACAGCGGACCAATCCGGCAAAACGGCGGTCAATCAATCTCAGATTCTGAATGATCAGGCCAATCTGATTATGATGCCGGCTCCGTCATCTGTCGAAATTGACGGCGTAAAAAGAGAGTTTACCAATGTTTCTCAAGTCGGTTCGCAAGGCTTTTTCCAGGCCGGCAGCAACTGGATACAGGGCGACCTTCAGGGCGATAAATACGATATCGAAATTAAACGGTTTTCGGACGCCTATTTCCAGATGTTAAAGCAAGACCCGTCACTGGGGAGGTATTTCAGTCTTGGTCAACAAGTTAGGTTAATGATTAATAACCAGGTCGTCCAAATTTCCGATACCGGCAAAGAATCGCTGACCGATCGGGAACTTAGAGAACTTTTTCCTAATTGATAATATGGGGCTTCCGTGGGGGGATTATATAAGCCAGGTTTAAACGCCTGGCTTTTTGTTATGTCTAATAAAATAAGTTAATCCCTGTGCTTTAAATCACGATATGAAATTTGTTAAATGACACCGTATGGGATTGAATAGCGCAAATTTAGATAAATATAATCTTATCCACAAAACCGGACCAAGAATTATTATAAAAAAATATGATTGATCACTATTTTTACCCCAATGCCTATTAGAATCAACCCTCCCAGAAACTCCATGCGATGACCGAACCTTGAACCGAGTTTTCGGCCGAATGACATACCTATAGCGGTCATCACGCAGGCAACCATGCCAATCACCAGACTTATGGACCAAATCCCCACCTTTAACAAAGCCAGAGATAAGCCAACTCCGAGAGCATCAATGCTCGTCGCGATAGACAGAATTACCAGTGACCATTTGCGAGTTGGATCGCTTAACTGCCTTTCTTTATCGCTTTTAGTGATCGATTCGTAAATCATTTTAACGCCGATATAGAAAAGTAAACCGAAAGCCACCCAATGATCGAAGGCTTTAACAAAATGCTCTATTCGGCTGCCGATAGCCCAGCCTATAACCGGCATGATGAACTGAAAC
>CAZFSN010000002.1:8958-46942 GCA_964521815.1 uncultured Ignavibacteria bacterium
CAAGCCGAAATGAAATGATAAGCGAAATAGCGGCCTGAAACTCAATCGTTCCATTCTCGAACCGACCGCGATTGAGACGGCAAAAGCATCCATTGCCAGGCCGAAAGCGATAGCTATTATCGTAATCAAAGTCATTACGTGGCCGCCGATCTGAAAATGGCTTTATTTATCCTATCATTACCCAAGTCAATAGAATATAAAAGATATTTTAAAAGCGCAAATGGTTATCGAATAAGATTTCATTGTTATTTTCATGAAATTATAATTTGATTTAGCCCCAAGATTAGTTTATATTGATTCTCATTAAGATAACAAGGTAAGAATTCCGGAAGATATGTGGAGCGAGATAGAAGAACAGAGGAAAATAGCATTGTAACCAAGGGAGGAATTATGAGGAAAACGTCTATCGTATTCGTGATTATGGCGCTGGTCATATTTTCCGTGGCCGCCTTCGGCGCGAACCATAAATATGTCGGCGCCGACAAATGCAAAATGTGCCATAAAACTGCCAAGCAAGGCAATCAGTTCGGCATATGGCAGGCATCCGCGCACGCCAAGGCATATGCCACATTAGCTGGTGATACCGCCAAGGCAGTCGCCGCGAAAATGGAAATTACCGATCCCCAGAAAAGCGATAAATGCCTGGTCTGTCACGTCACCGCCTTCGGTGTAGCGGATAGCTTAAAAGATAGCACATTGACTATGGCCGAAGGTATCAGTTGCGAAGCCTGTCATGGCCCCGGCAGCGATTATAAGAAAATATCGATAATGAAAGATCGCGCCAAAGCTATCGAGGCCGGCCTCATAATTCCCGATGAGAAAACTTGCGTGAAATGTCATAACGAAACCAGCCCGACCTTTAAGCCTTTTGTTTATAAAGAAAGACTGGCTCAAATAGCTCATCCCATTCCCAAGCCGACCGAATAAGGAATTTTACGAGATAAATTATAAGGGAGCCGTCGCGCTCCCTTTTTTTATTTAATTATGTTTCGGCCGGGTCGTAGCGAAGCGTGACCTGGCCGTTATCCCGGTCAGGTCACAACCGACGGTCACGATCTGACACAACATTTTTATTTAAGGGGATTTGAAAATATAATAGGGATTAAGGCTGTACTCCCGTATGGCACTCATAGCAGCCCATTTCTTTCCAGGCCATATCGATATCTTCGGGGTGTTGGAATTCCAGGCCGGTTTCAGTGGTGGAAATTTGAGCTCTATTACCGCTACCCTGAGCGAATATCACGTGACAGGTCCGGCAGTCGGTAAATATCTTCAAGCCGGCTTCATTTTCGTGATTTCCCGAATGGCAGCGCCGGCAGCCTATATTGGTAAAATGACCTATATTGACGGCATAGTCAGACCAGCGCGCTTTCATTTCCGGGAAAATATTTTGGGAAAAAGCATACTTAACGGCTAATGCCGCGCTATCGATTTGGGCTTTTTTATTCTGATACAATTCGCGATATTTATTTTTGTAATATTCAGGGACTTTATTAGTGATATCGATTAATGCTTGATCCGTCGAATCATGTTTCGCGGCCAAGGCTTCCACGGCTATGCTTTTAATATCGGGCAATGTTTTATCGATTTTGCCATTGGCCATTGCATTATCAATTAAAAAATCGGGCGAATTATAATTGTGGCTTGGCCGGTTATGGCAATCCATGCAATCCATCACTCTTGGCTCGGCCGATTCGATTTCAGCCGTAGTTAACAGGTTCGTTTGATCCTGATATATGGAGGTCTTTCCGGAAACCAGGTCGGTAACTTTTACCCAGGGGATATCCTGGCGATTCGGGTCTCGGGCTATATATTCGATTTTCACGGTGCTGTTAATATGCCAGTGAATACCGGCTATCTGGCCTTCCAGAGGATTGCCGCCGCCGATTTTAAGCATCATGTTTATCGGCCAGGAGGTGTTGTTTTTATCATACATATAGTGATTAAATAATATTTGCTGGGTACCATAGAATTTTTCAGGCCAATGGCATTGTTCGCAGGTTTCCTGGGCCGGTCTTAAACTCATTATCGGCGTTGGAATCGGTTTCGGGTAGACATCGGCTAATACAGCGTACACCTGATATAGTCCGGACAGTTTGGATTTAGTGTACCAGCCGGCGCCTGAACCAACATGACAATCGGCACATTTGACCCGGGCGTGAGGTGAATTTTGATAAGCCGTGTACTCCGGTTTCATGACCGTGTGGCAGGTCGTCCCGCAAAAACTTACCGATTCGGTGAAATGGTAAGCCTGGTAGGTTCCAATACTGCTGATAGAGACAAAGATCGCGGTACCGAAAATGAAAATTATAGAGCCATTTCTATTACTGCTTTTATTCAGGTCAAAAATCGGCCATTTTGGATAAGCGATTTCGCCATCTTTTTTTAGCATTCGCCACTTGAAAAACATTCCTATCGGGATTAATAATAATCCAAGGATCAAGATAGGAGGTAAAACCATGTACAAAAAGATGCCGATATAGGGACTTGATATATTTACAAGACTGTGGATCACAAACAATATAATAATGAGAGTCAGCATAACCAAGGCGATCGTCGCGCCAGCTGCGCTGATAAAATTGTAAGCTAATCTCGGCAATTGAAATGTTTTCATATTAATAGCCTTTTATCATTTTTCATGTCAAGAATTCATCGTTAACCGTCATTTTATTTAAGGCCGATTTTTTTATCGGTTTCTTTAATTTTTATCCTTAATAAGATAATAATAATAATTATCAACAATAAAGAAATCCATAAGCCGTATTGGCGTGTCTTGATATCTTGCAGGGCATGATTAACACTGGCCCTGACATTGATAGCGTTTTTAACAGCCGGTAGGGTAATCTCAGCCACTTTTTCGGGATCAAATGTATGAATTATCGAACGAACCTGAGTCAATGCATCTTTACTTTTACCCAAATCAAAACTGGCCTCACTGCTTTCAATTCCCTTCTGTTCAGCCTGATTGATAATGCTATCCGCGGCCGACAGGACTGTTTTTAACGTGTCGATATCATTTTTCATTTGAGCGGCGGCAACAAATCCGGGAGAATCTTGGTCATGGCATTCGATACATAGCGCCCCTGATTTTACTCCCAGCATGTCATCGTTAACAGGTTTTATCAGGTGGTTGCCATGACACTGCTCGCATTCAGGCAGACCTAATTCGATCCAGGGTTTTTTATGAGGCGAATTATTAAAAAACACCTGGTTATTGGAATGACACTCACCGCAGGCGGCCGAAACCGAAGCCAGATTCGGCGGAGAGGCGCCATGATTTCCATGACAATTATTACAGGCCGGCGCTGATTTGTCGCCTTGTTCTAAAACCAGGACGCCATGAATTGACTGTTTGTATTTATCAAACTGATCGGTTGGCAGCGGGTGGCCCTCATAACTATATTTGTCCATATATTTTTTATCTGAATGGCATTTTGAACAGGTAAATGGGATGTTGTTATGATAAACCTTGCTCCGCGAATCGGATGATGGCAATATCCCGTGAGCGCCGTGGCAATCGGTACACACCGCCGCTTTAGAATCATGTTTATTAAAAATCTGTTTCCCGTGGATAGAAGTTTTATACAATTGAAACTGGTCCGCGGGCAGCGCCGGATTATATTTTTTCATATACTCAATATCTGAATGGCAGGCCGCGCAAAATTCCGGTATGTCAAACCTGTCGGGAGGCGGTTTGTACCCTTTGGCCGGGTTCATAGCTAAATCTGGATCTTGTTCATCAAAACCATGCTTAGGATCGCCGCCATGGCAATCCGAACAATCAAGGCCGAATCGGCTATGGACATCACTGTTAATAAAATCCGATGCTATAGTCGTGTCGCTGACTATATCAGGCGAAAGATGACAATTGACGCAGCTCGATTGGCTCGCGTCTATTTGAGCGATGTTTGTTGATAATGCCAATATTATAAGCGGCCAGCGATATCTCATTTTATTCTCCCGGCGCAAAATAGCCGATTAAAGTAAAAATAACCATATACATGATTATCGCGAAACCAATGAAAGTATATAGCCTGTTAGCCTCACCCCGGTTCGATTTATAATCGAAAAACGGCAAAACCATCCACACCAGGCCTCCGAGCGCAAAACCGAATACTCCTAATGTTTTCGGAACGTATTTGAGAGTCTGGTACATGAAAACAAAATACCATTCCGGTCTAATATGAGGCGGCGCCGGCGTAAGGATGTCGGCTTTTTCGCCTAGTTCCCAGGGAAATAACGAGGCCAATAAAATCAGCAATCCCAACGCCAGAGTCCAAGCCAGCAAATCCCGATAAACGAAATTGGGGAAAAATGGGATTTCGATTCTCTTTATTTTTTTGGCGGCTATTTGCTTTTCTATCGATATAGGGGTACTCATCCCCAGCCTTTGAACGAAAATCAAATGTACCGTTAGTAATATTGTCGTAATGCCCGGTAAAATAGCGACATGAAAGCCAAAAAACCTGGTTAATGTTGCCCCGGTTACTTCAGGTCCGCCCCTTAAGAATTTTAGCAACCAGTCACCTATGAACGGAACCATTTGGGCGAAATCAGTCCCGACATTAGTTGCCAGATAGGCTAATTGATTCCAGGGAAGAAGATAGCCTGAAAACCCGAAACCCATAGCTAAAAATAAGAGTGCCATGCCGGAGAGCCAGGTTAATTCCCGCGGCTGGCGATATGCTTTAAGCATGAAAACTGAAAACATATGCATAAACGCGAAAAATATAAATAAATTAGCGGCCCAGCTATGAATAGACCGAACCAGCCAGCCAAAAGGTACCTGGGTCACGATATATTGAACTGATTCATAGGCCGACTCAGCAGTGGGTCTGTAATAGAGAAGCAGCAGTATGCCAGTTATAACCTGAACCAAAAACAGATATAAAGATATTCCGCCAAAGTAATACCAGATTGAGTATTTATGATGTGGAACGGTTTTGTGCTGTAAAAAATCCAGTATACCGTCAAGGTCGATCCTCGCCCCAAACCAATTAAAGATCGCGGATTTGGATAGAAAGCTGTTGTTAGGATCGGAATTTGAATTTCGCGTTTGATTGACAGATTGGTTCATGGTTAAGCCTGTTCACTTGATACAAAAATCTCCTGGCCTTTGATTGCGACATTATATTGCGTCAGAGGTTTAGGGGGCGGGCCGGAGATTACATTGCCGTTTAAATCATAATGACCATTATGACAGGCGCACCAAATTTCCTTCAAATCGTCCCGATATTGGACAGTACAACTAAGATGAGTGCAAACAGCGGTAAAGGCGACGTAGCTCGACGCGCTATTGGGGTCTCCGCCAGGCTTCAAAATTATTATACCGGGCGTATTGCCAAATTTAAATATTTTGCCTTCGTTGGGTTTTAGCTCGCCAATCTTGCAAGCTGAGACGGAGCTGGTGCCTGTACCTTGGGCCGCCGGCGGAATAATGTATCGGATTATCGGATAGGCCGTACCGATTGCCAATGCAGTAACACCTGATCCCAATAAATAAGTCAGCACATTGCGACGAGTGATTTTTTCATCTGTCATTAAAAGATCTCTCTTAATTCCTTTCAAACGATAGAAACATAGCAAAAAAACCGTAACGGATATTAAGACGCAAAAATCATAACGTCAAGCAGTAATTTCATTTTATATGCTTCCAGGCCAATTTATAAAATTTTATCCTGAAAAACTCGATTCAAAAAAACCAGATATTAATAAGCCCTCTCGATCGAGAGGGCTTTTAAGTTTAGCTTACTTTACCTAATGCGCCGAAGCGAACATATTATCTAAATTATTGGCGACCAGAGCGCCAAAACCATTAGGATCGCCGGTAGCCAAATAACCTATCGAAGATTGAAGCAAGCCCACGGTATAATTAGTATTGTGAACGCCATGCGATCTGTCTTCCATGACAAATTCGAAATTGTAAAAAGCTCCAGCCGAATCAGAATCGGTTATTTCTACATCCTCAATTGGGCCGCCGCTGGTTTCATCATAAAAACCGGCATCAACTACAAGAGTCATTAAACTGTCAAGCAATCCCTGAATTTCTTCCTCGATACCTTCGACCGAACCATCATTATCGAAATCGGCATCCGCGGTCGGATCCAGGGAGGTCATTCCGCCGTTATGGCAGGTGCTGGCATTGCAGCCGGCCAGGTTTTCGTATACGGTCTCTTCCCCACCGTCGTCTCTTGTATATTCCATATTCCAGGTATGTCCGCCGACATAATGGCCTATCGCGCTTGCCATGTGACAATTGATACAGCCATCGGCGGCCACATTGGTATGGGCTGAATTTGAATAACTGTATGAATCATATTCATAGGCGTTGTCGCCGATAAGCATATCACCCTGAACACTGTGATGCGGACCCCAGTGTTCATCCAAAGTGACATCATCGCTGATATAAGTATTTACATTCTGGCGGCTGTGATGGCAGGTTACGCAGAGATTGGCCTTGCCACGATTGAATACTGATCCATTTTGCAGCGTCACCGCATCAGTAACTCTTAAGCTCAGGTTGCCATTCGTATGAGGGGCATGACAGGTAAAACAGCCGATAGCGGAGAAATTATCTCCCTGATAAGGGGTTTCTGTCACGTACGCGATAAAACCTTCACTGGTATGGCATCTTTCGCAAGATGAATAGAATGATTCGTAGTTGCGGTTTTTATCCAGGTTTGCCCCGGACCCGTGTTGTGAATACTCCCACTCGCCGTTAGCCTGAACAATGGCCAGATTATCATTGCCATGACAGGTAAAACAACTGACATTATTAGTCATGTCGCCATCTTCAACGACAACTTTGCGTTCGCAACCGCCAATTGCCAATAAAACCGCCAGCATCGTTAATGAAATTAAAAAAACTGTTTTTTTCATGTTTGTCTCCTCACCTATAAAGAGAGTTTTTTAATAATGTTAAATTCTACCATGTTTTCCGTGTAATATTGATTAAATGCCAGTAAATCATCGAAGTTGTAGACATTGTAAAAAGCCTCGATTCGATAATCTCTCATCAATTTATAACCTCCCTTGAAGCGTAAACCGACACTTTCAATGTCGAGGTCACGTTGGCTGCGGTAATATGTTAGTCCGAATCCACCTGTGAACTTTTTATACTCCGCCGAGTTTATATCGAGATTGACCTGATGATCGGCAAACTTGAACTCCTGTTCGCTGTTTTTGTAATCGCCTACAGTGTAAGAGTATCCAATCATAAGCTGAGCGTATTTGGCGGAATTTATATAAGTTTCAACAGCTATTCGGGAAAAATCGGCCTGGCTGCTAATTTGCTCGTTTTTCCTTTCTCTGGCTTCGTATTTGATGCCAATAGAATTATTGCCATGTATTTTATATTTACCGGATATTTTATATTTATTGCGATCCTCATTACCGATTAGCCGTGATCCCTGATCAACATCCTCGGCCCTTATTCCAACTTCGCTTCTTAGTTCGCTTTTGGAATTAGGATAGAGCAAACCCGAGAAGTAATATGAGTTGGCCTTGAACGAATCCTCAAAATCGTCACGAATATCGTTTTGGTAGCCTGCAGTAACACTAAAAAGTTTTGGCTTGCTGTATGATAAATAAACCGTCTGAGACACATTATCGGTCTCGACGAAATCGCTGTCGGAGCCGGCGCGATTGAAAAAGATATTGTACTTAACCGAGAAATTATGCGGCAAACTCGCCGAACCGCCACCTTGTACCGTCGTCGATTTAAGCCCGAATTTGGTATCGCAATATTCGGTTTTAAATTGCTGAAAGCCGCCGGAAAGTTGAAGCCATTCGAACCTGGGCACGGCCAGGGCGGCAATAAGCCTGACATTTCGCCGCGTTTGATCTTTGCTTTCATCATTTTTATCTTTATAGCTTATGGTACTGTATTCAGCCTGAAACATTCGACCCTGATAGTTGAATTGGCTGCCGACCGTGTATTTTTGCTGTTTGTAATCCAACTCAATCGGCAAGCTGACGGAACTCGCGCTGAACATGTCGATAGTATTGCCCGAAATGTTATTATATGTGCCGCTGGCGTATAACTTGACATATCTTTGGGGATAGAACCATAAGCCGGAAGCAGTCAAATTGCGGCGGGTGGATTTATCGCCTTCGAAATCATAGATTCTTCTAAATTGGCTAGTTTTAAAATCCGCTCCAAACAATCCGGACTTCAAGAGATTAAAAGAAAGATTTCGGTTATTCAAACTGATATTTTTTAAATCGGCCCTGAACTGTATGCCGTTTTTCAGCCGATAACGAAATTTTTCGAGCGAGACATTGAGGCCGTCATAATAGTTAAAAGATGATTGATTTATGGACCGGTTGCCAACCTCATCGAGGTAGATATAGCCTATTTTGAAATCGCCGCTTCCATTTTTAGAAAACGCCAGGCTTGATAAAAAGAGCAAAAGTAAAACGCCGATTATATGTCCTCTTAAAGATATCATCTATGCCTCCTCAATTAGCCAGAGCATGACAGCCGGATTGATAGCAATCGGGGAAAAGTTTTATCCCCAAATCAGGATCGAGAAATAGCCTATTATTAAATGAACCATGAATCTCGGTATGACATTGTACGCAGTAAAGCTTTGATCCCAACCCGCTATGTTCGGTGAAATGGCCGACAGGCGTGCCGTGGCATTGAAGACAGATGCCGCTGCCGGGTTGCTTGAGCAGTCTATCCACCTCTGAACCATGCGGTTCATGACATTCGGTGCAGCCGCCGCCGTTAACCAGATGGTTGTAAACCACCGGATGCTCATATAAGAACGGCCCGGATTCCTCGGCGTGACATTTCTGGCATGTCCCATTAAAGCCGACAGCCAAAAGCGGGTCCTTCATACTGCCAAGATTATGGCAATCGACACATCGCACGTTACCCGATTCCAGCGGGTGGACGGACCTTTTTTTGAACTCGAAAGCGGTTGCTGTATGGCAGGACAGGCAATAATTATCGAGATCTTCCTTAACCAAAGAATTATTAGGATTGCTATGAATAGTGTGGCAGGATGTACAGGCCAATTCAGTCCGTGAATGCGGGTCGGTTGAGATCATGGCGGCCTGATGAGGTGTCAGATGGCATTTGCTGCATAGTTCGGCTTGTTTGGCGGCAGACAAATTCGTAGCTATGCCAATATTCTTGCTTGATGGGTCATCCAGATGGGCTTTCCAGCCGGTATGGCAATCACCACAGCCAATCTTGATCGAAGATTTCAGGTGCGAGGATGAGCTGAGTTCATGAGGCGAGCCGATTAAAGTTTTATCCTGACCGTCGTGGCAATCCAGACAAGCTGAAAAATCATCAGCTAAAAGTATATTAGGCCAAATCAGAGCTAAAATGGCGGCTATTATCATAACTTTAATTGCAGGTAATTTATTCAAACGTCACCTCGCTGTTAAATAATACATTATGATATTAATATCATTGATTTATGCTGTCAAGCATTTTAAATCCACATATAAAGGTATACTTATGCGTAAACCATCATTAATTAATGACTCGACTCAGCGAATATTTCTGAAATCTCTTTTCTCAGGAATCCCCCGCATATTAAATTGCCAAATTTGCGGTTAATAATATAACAAATTTTATCGCCTTGTCAATATCATTTATAAATTTTATTTATACTATTGACCTGAATGTTAATTTTATGTTTAGACATTTTTGCGGCTAAATAAATGAAACAACCGGCAGTAATGACCTGAAGCTAATGTCTGGACATCATATAAAATAATCTGACCTTCATGGAATAAATTGATACCGTCGTTTCAGGTTTTTAATAATATATTTTTAAAACGCTGTTTTCTGATGAGTATGAAAGCGATTGAGAGATTAGCAAATCCATAACATACCGAAGGCCGGCTCTAATTAGATACTTTTATTATCGTGTTAAAATTCACTTGACTTTTAATACATCAAACGATTTTATAATTTTGTCCGAGCAAATAGTGATGAGTTCGATTTTTTGGAGATATTCTAAAGACGCCAATAATGCTGAAGACAGTTAATTACATGAAAACAGGGGCATCATTTTTTGTCTTAATTCTTATTGCATTTATAACAATCGCCTTTACGGATGCTTATGCTCTGACAGTTGGGGAATGTATAGAGTGCCACGGCGATAAAGACCTGGTCGGAGCGGATTCGCTTGGTAAAGAACGATCGTTGTTTGTCGATCAGGCGGTTTTTGAACGCTCTATCCATAGCCAATTCGAATGTATCGATTGTCATCCCGGGATATCTGAACTGCCGCACGCTGAAAGAGTCGAGACTATAAAATGTTCTTCCTGCCACGAGGATGTCGCCGAGATCTACAAATGGCATGGTCGGGAACGTCTCGCGGATTGCGGGGACCTGCCGTGCTGCAGCGATTGTCATGGCGTTCATGATGTATTTTTATCGACGGATAAAGAATCGAAAGTTAATCCACAGAATTTACCCAAAACCTGCGGCCGCTGTCATGAGAATATCGACCTGATTAACAAGTACAATATTTTGCGGGAAAGACCGGTAGAGGTTTTCGAAAACAGTATCCATGGTAAAGCCTCAATGGGCGGCCTATATTCCGCGGCGACCTGTAACGATTGCCATTCAACCGAGGGAACCGCACATAAGATACTCTCACCGCAAAATCCGAATTCATCGATTAATCATTTCAATGTCCCGAAAACCTGCGGTAAATGTCATAAAGGCGTCGAAAATGATTATTGGGAAGGAATTCACGGGCAACTGGTAATGCGGGGCGAGACGGATGCCCCTATTTGCACCGATTGTCACGGTGAGCACGGAATCCTGGCGCATGATGATCCCCGATCGCCGGTCAGTCCTACGCGGGTGGCTGAGGCTACCTGTTCGCCATGCCATGAATCGGCCCGCCTAAACGAAAAATATGACATACCAACCGGCCGATTAAAAACCTGGGTTGATAGCTATCATGGCATGAAAAGCAAGGCCGGCGATGTGACGGTGGCCAACTGCGCCTCTTGCCACGGCGCGCATAGGATACTCGACCATAATGATCCGTCATCGTCTATTTACCCCGGCAATCTGCAAAGCACTTGCGGCCATTGCCATCCCGGCATCTCCGTCGCCATAGCCAACACGCCGATTCACGGCACGCCGGGAGTCTCGGGCACGCCGATTGCCAATGTCATTAAAAACATTTACATAATAGCTATTGTGCTGATTATCGGGGCGATGGCGATTCACTGGCTTATTGACCTTCGCAAGCAAATAAAAAATGTCTTCGAGATGAAACAGCTTAAGCGCATGACTTTTAACGAAGTCTGGCAGCATATGTTTTTGACCGTGACTTTTATTGTTTTGGTTATTACCGGTTTTTCCCTTCGGTTTTCCAACGCCGCCTGGGTGAAATTTCTATTCGGCTGGGAGGGAGGTTTTCCGGTCAGGGGAATAATCCATCGAGTGGCCGCGTCGCTATTCGTATTGACCGCTATCTGGCACGCGGTCTATCTTACCGGCAATCGCGGCCGGCGGTTTTTGGTCGACATGATGCCGGTTAAAAGCGATTTCTCCCAGTTTTTCCAAATGCTGTCATTTAACCTGGGAATTAAAAAAGAATCGCCGCGTTTCGGGCGATTCGGTTATGTGGAAAAAGCCGAATACTGGGCTTTGGTCTGGGGTTCGGTGGTGATGATAATTTCCGGGTTCTTTCTCTGGTTCGATAATTTCGCGGTGAAATGGTTCGCCAAGGGATTTCTGGATGTGATGCTGGTAGTTCATTATTACGAAGCCTGGCTGGCCACGTTGGCGATTTTGATCTGGCACATGTATTCGGTGGTATTCCGTCCGGGTGTTTACCCGATGAATCCCTCCTGGCTTTCCGGCGGAATGCCCGAGGAGATGTACAGACATGAACACCCCGAAGACCCGATATTTAAAACCGATTCTGATAAGAATACTAATAAGAAATCCGAATAAACTTTAATTTTTGTTTTCATTGTTGTCCGGACTTTTCCATACCGGCTAGCCGGTTTATATAGTCGAAACAGCTAATTAACGATTTATCGATTTGATTTTGACAGCCTCCGGGTATATGGCTTCGGGATGTCGCATAGCTTCCATCCCGAAGCATAATTTCAATAACATCGAATGTTATGTCGGATCGTAGCCCGATAGGGCGTGATCCGACATGGAATTAGCAATCGCGTTACGCTTCGCTACGACCTGCTTGAACCCCAATATCCCGCCAGTATTGATAAATCAAAATGTCGGAGCGAAATAGCCGAAAAAACGGGAATTTCAAAATATCTCATAGCAACTCGAATAGAATTCATTTATAATAAATCGCAATAGTTGATTGAAAGGAGAGGTCAAATGAGACCGACAGTGAAATTCCTAAGCGATTCGCTAATCGAACAAATCATAGCGGAAGGACGAGAATTAATATGCAAATTAGGCGTGGAGATACATAACGATACCGTATTATCGATGCTGGCCGATCATGGCGCCGGAGTTGACCGCGCTAAAAGCCATGTCTATTTTACGCAAGATATTATTGATCAAAGCCTGAAAAGCGCGCCGTCATATTTTAGGCTGTTTGACTCGTTCGGTAATGAAGCGGTAGATCTTTCCGGATTTAATGTTAATTTCACGCCCGGGTCGGCCGCTATTAATTTGCTTGATTCTCAGACAGGCAATATCCGCAGACCTAAATCGGCTGATTATATAAAATATGTCAAATTGATGCGCCGAATGGACCATATCGCCTCCCAGTCGACAGCTATGATACCATCGGATGTACCGGAAAGGATATCCGATAGCTATCGGCTTTATCTCAGCCTGATGTTTTGCGAAAAACCCGTGGTAACCGGCACCTTCACTATCGAGGCGTTTGAGATCATGAAAAATTTTCAGCTGGCGGTGCGCGGTTCGGAAAAGGCGTTGGCCGATAAACCATTGACTGTTTTTTCCTGCTGTCCGACCTCGCCGATTAAATGGAGCGATGTCACCTCCCAGAACGTAATCGATTGCGCCAGGTATTCGATACCGGTCGAATTCATATCGATGCCGCTGACCGGTTTTATCGCGCCGGTCACATTGGTGGGATCGTTGATTCAGCATACCGCCGAAACGCTGTCTGGCCTGGTGATAAGCCAGTTGGCCAAGCCCGGAGCACCTGTGCTGTATGGCGGCTCACCGGCGATATTCGATATTCGCTATGAAACCACGCCGATGGGGGCGATCGGCACCATGATGATCGATTGCGGCTATAACGAAATCGGGAAATATCTTGGCTTGCCGACCCAGGCTTATATCGGGTTAAGCGATGCCAAACTTCTGGATGCTCAAGCCGGGCTGGAATCATCTATGGGCGCTACCCTGGCCGCGCTGGCGGGTATCAATAATATATCCGGTCCCGGCATGCTCGATTTCGAAAGCTGTTTCAGTCTGGAAAAGCTTGTTTTAGATAATGAGATTTGCGGCATGACATTGAGAATGATCAAAGGCATAGAACCCAAAGAGGATTTCCCATCGCTGCCGCGGTTTGAGGAGCTATTAAAAGAACAACATTTGCTTATTAGCGATCATACCCGCAAGTACCTCAAAGAAGAAATATATTTCCCCGGTCCGGTAATCGACAGGGCCAACAGGTCGCGCTGGCAGGAGGAGGGTGGTTTGACCCTTAGTCAGAGGGCAAGCATTGAGGTCGAAAAACTAATCGCCGGTTATGAGCCGATAAAACTGGCGGAGGATGTCAAACGCGGGTTGACAAAACTTATGGCCGCCGAAGCCAAACGTTATGGTATGGATAAGCTGCCGGAGATTAATTAGTGCGGAAAGCTATCAGCATTTCAACTGATGATACAATACCATCAGCCGACGCGATTTTGAAAAGTCAGGGCATCCCGGAAGCGGTACTGCCCGAAAAAAGGATAATTGATCTGGCCGAAGATGCGATCTCGTTTTATCGGAAATTGGCCAAGCCGGTTGGAAAGCTCGCCGAGATATCGAAAGCTAAATTTGAAATCGTTTATAGGGGCGAAGGTGAAAACGAGAAAGACACGCCATTAGGCGAAATTTTCCCCTTATCAACCGATCTGTGCTTATTCGGAGTGACTATCGGCGAAAGAATCTGCGAGGGAATAAACAGTCTTTTTTCAAAAAACGATTTCGCGCTGGGAGCGATGCTCAATTCGGCGGCCTCCGAGGGGACAGAGATTGCCGCTCAAATAGCCCAATCTCATTATCATGAATACTTAAATAGAAATAACAGGCTTAATAAAATGACTGGTATCTTACGATTCAGTCCCGGTTATTGCGGCTGGCATATAAGCGGGCAGAAAAAACTGTTTGAGTTTCTAAATCCCGATGAGATTGGTATAAAATTAGGAGAGAGTTTCCTGATGGATCCGTTGAAATCGATCAGCGGGGTAATAGTCGCCGGTCACAGGGAAATATTCGATTTCGATCCGGCTTTTCCATTCTGTGAAAATTGCGAGACATTTTCCTGTCGGGATAGATTAAATGAAATTTAGAAAAACAAGATTATTATGGGAGACATAGTATGGATATTCTGAAACTGTTATCCGAGAATTTGCAGAAAGGCAACACTTCGGAAGTGTCAACCCTGACCCAGCAGGCGATTGACCAAAAAATCGGGCCGGGGGATATCCTCGATAATGGCCTTATCGCCGGTATGACAGTTGTAGGCGAGAAATTTAAGGCTCATGAGATATTTCTGCCGGATGTGCTTCTGGCCGCCAAAGCCATGTATGCCGGGATGGATTTGTTGAAACCGCTTTTAATCAAAGAAGGAATTCAGACTATCGGCAAGGTCGTGATCGGTTCGGTATATGGCGATCTGCACGATATCGGCAAGAACCTGGTGGGTATAATGCTTAAAGGCGCGGGTTTTGAAATAATCGATCTCGGCAACAATGTCGCGCCCGAAAGATTTATCGATGAGGCGGAAAAATCCGGTGCCGGGCTTATCGGCATGTCTGCCCTATTAACTACTACGATGCCGATCATGAAAAAGGTAATTGAACTGGCCAGAGAACGAAATTTGTACGGCAAGATTAAATTCATTATCGGCGGCGCGCCTTTGTCGTCCGATTATGCCAAAGAGATCGGCGCTCATGCCTATTGTTATGATGGCATCAATGCCGTCGAACGTGCTAAGGAACTTCTTGGAGTACATTAGAGTGAAAAACCTGCTGGAAAGATTAGCCGATCATGAAATACTCTTGGCCGATGGAGCAATGGGGACGATGCTGTTCGAAAGAGGCTTGCAGCCCGGCGATTGTCCGGAACGGATTAATCTTAAAAAACCCGAAATACTCGAGGAGATTGCCCGTCTATATCATAACGCCGGCGCGGATATAATTCAGACCAACACCTTTGGTGGTTCGCCATTGAAACTGGCTCAGTACTCACTCGATAACAAAACCGAGGAAATCAATATCGCCGCTGTCCAAGCCGTGCGCCGGGCTGTTGGCAAACGCGCCTATATTTCAGGATCATGCGGGCCTTGCGGCAAGTTGCTGAAACCTTATGGCGATACCGACCCGGTAGATGTTTTAGAGGGATTTGCCCGACAAATGAAAGCGCTAATCGGCGGGGGTGTCGATATGATATGTATCGAAACCATGACCGATTTGGCTGAAGCTAAACTCGCCATAAAAGCCGCCCGGTCAATCTCGTCGTCGATACCTGTCGCCGCCACTATGACTTTCGATAGCACCCCACGTGGCTTTTTCACGATCATGGGCACGACAATCGAACGAGCCGCCGTTGAGCTTATCGAGGCTGGCGCTGATATAATCGGTTCGAATTGCGGCAACGGTATCGAAAATATGATAAAAATAGCTTCAGAGTTCAAAAAACATACAAATCATCCGCTATTGATTCAATCAAACGCCGGTTTGCCGGAACTACATGGCGATAGACCTGTCTATCCTGAAACGCCAGAATTTATGGCCGAAAAAAGCCGCGAATTATTGGAAATCGGAGTTAATATTATAGGCGGATGTTGCGGCACTACGCCGGATCATATCGCGGCTATGAGAAAAGTTATCGATGAATTTAATAGAATTAAATGATAGAAAAATACGATTATTATATGTCATTATCAGACATGGGCTTAATGTTTTTGTTCTCCAAATAACCGGTCAGGGCTTCATCCAAGATATCCTTGATATTTTTCCGGTCCCAATAGGCTAATGCTTTTATTTTGTTAAGATTATCTTCACGTAAGATTAGTGTTGCCCGAGTCCAACCCGGTTTTAAACCGGCCCGGGCCGTATCGATTTCGCTTTTTGGTGTATCTTTTACCATTTTTATTTTATGAGTAGCTTGTTGTTTTGGCTGTATACTATGTATACTTTTTTGCGATTCCTCTTCGCCACCCTTAATCCAGAAAAACAGTCCTGAATCTTGCTTGGGGTTTTTGATCATTATCTCAATCCTTCTTTAAAAAGCATCAATCGAGAATTTGATAGAACTTTCGGTAATGTATACATCTCGCTTATTGAAAGGCAACCAATGTATACATTCATGTCAAGCCTTGAATACTGTTTATGAGTTATTGAGTATATCTGTCAAGAAAAATATTGAATGAATTGAAAGATAAAAGGTGTTATATTTATAAATGTGTACAAAGTATACATGGCTGGTTATTCTTAATATATTTATAGTTATTGGTTAAATAGCGTTGAAAAAAGAGCGAAATCTATTGATTTATCACGATATCGTCAATTATGCCGACTATTATGGACCGGATTGGAGCTTGCGGGTCATTAACCACCTGACGGGCGGAATTGCCCTCATCGATAACCAGCACGGTTTCGCCGACACCGGCGCCAACTGAATCGACAGCGATCAGGTAATCATCGATTTTAATGCCCGGCGGGGCGATTTTATCGACAATCATCAGTTTGCGCTTATCATAAAACGGATGATTGATAGTCGAATAGATAGTGCCGCAGACTTTGCCGATTATCATTTGCTCTCCTGATTTGGAATATCCACGCCATCGACTATTCCGATAATAGCATGGTCCACCGGCACGAATGGTATGGCCATAGCCAGGGCGGCTTCGCGGCTGGCTTCATAATAAATCAGTTCATCTGGGCCGGCCATAGCGGTGGCATCGGCGGCTACTAATGGCTTACCTTTGGGTTTCTGATACTTGTCCAGAGGTTGAACCACCAGAAACTTGACACCCTCAAGACCGGTGTACTTGACACTGGCGACAACGGTGCCTATTACTCTGCCTAAAAGCAACGATTAATCCTTAGTAGTATTAGTTCCCAAATCAAAAAAGCGGCTGGCCTGATTGATTTCGGCGGCCATCTGATTATCTATTCTCGGTATCACAGTCGTATGGATCGTGATATTTCTATCCTTAATACGATCAGCGCCAATTTCTATTGCCGCTTGAACGTCCTCAACTTTACCGCCGAACAGCGTAAACGCGTTACCGCCCAGTCCATCAGCCAATCGAATTTCCAATATGGTGACCTCGGCGCCTTTAACCGCCGCGTCGGCCGCGTCAATATTCGAGGTTACCGTGGATGTTTCCAAAACCGCCAACGCGTCGAATTGCGATCGGACTTTCATTCCCAGCAGGGCATCGTGCACCTGACCGTGAATATCCGGTAAGATAACTTTATCGACTACCGATTCGGGGCGGATACTGAGACCTTCACGATATGATTCTTCAACCGAGGCAACCTCACCGCCGATTAGCACCAGGTATTTGCCGGGATGAACCGTCCCCGCTTTCAGCATGGCCAGGGGCGCTTTTTTCATCATGGCGTCACCGGCGGTAATACCGGCGGCAATACTGTTAAATTCTATCAGCGCGATTGCGGGATATCGTTTAGCGCCCTTTTTAGCTTTGATATTATTGGTTAATTGCATTTATTAGACGATCCTGAAATGATCGACCAGCACACAGCGTCTTTCGCGGGAAAACGATCTCGGCCTGGTCAGACCTTCGCCGGTGGGGGAGGCGATCGAAAAAGAGCAATGGCCCTCGCCGCCGAAACCCAGACCCGCGTAATTCGGGCCGTTCTTGACGAAAATCGAACAATCTATTTCGCGAGCCATCCGTGATAGTTTGGTGATATTAGTCGAATGCATGGAGGCGGTGTGACGGAAACCGCGTTCGCTCCACTTAGCCAGATCAATCCCCTCATCGGCCGATTTGACCTGAACCAGCGGCATCACCGGCATCATCTGTTCGGTTATCACCAGTGGATGGTTTTTATCCACCTCCATGACAGCTAATCGCACGCTATCGCTTACATTCATGCCTATTCGGGATAATATATATGAGGCGTTCTTGCCGATTAGTGACTTATTTACAACCGCCGGTTGACCGGGGCCGGCTGTCTTTTCGAATATTACTCGTTCGATCTGGGCCGTTTGAGATGAGTTTAAAATTACCGCGCCATTATTAGCCATAGCTCGCATGAGATCAAGGGCTATATGTTCAACCGCGAAAATGGTTTTCTCATCGACACAGATAATATTGTTATCCAGCGATGCGCCGTTAACTATATCACGGGCGGCTTTTTCTATATTAGCGGTCTCATCGACAACCGCCGGCGGATTGCCCGGCCCGGCGCAGATAGCCCGTTTGCCGCTTTTCATCGCGACCTCGACGACCGCTTCGCCGCCTGTAACTACCAGAAGCCTTATCCCCGGATGCTTCATCAACTCTTGAGCTGTTTGGATAGTGGGCTCAAGTACAGCAGTTATTAAATTCGATGGACCACCTACTGAGATTACCGCTTTATTCAGCAGGGTAATATTGTAGATCGAAACGTTTTTCGCGCCCGGATGAACATTGAACACCACGCTGTTGCCGGCCGCGACCATACCGATTGTATTGCAGATAATAGTTGATGTCGGATTGGTTACCGGCGTAATCGCGCCTATTACGCCATAAGGGGCTAGTTCAAACAACGATAAGCCTCTATCGCCGGAACGCGCGGTTGGGTACAAATCCTCGGTGCCGGGAGTTTTTTCCGCGACCAGGCGATTTTTCTTTATTTTGTCCTCGACCCGACCCAGGCCAGTTTCCGAATGGGCCATTTCCGACAGCGTTTGAGTATTTTCCAGCATCGATTTGCGGATAGCCGCGATAATCTCATCCCGCTTGGCTAACGGTAGTTGGCTTAGTTCCCTCTGGGCTATAGTGGCGGCGGAAACAGCGGAATTGATATCCGGAAATATCCCTTCGTTCATAGCCGAAAATCTGTGGGCGTTTGCCGCGGTCGGCGCATTTTTCGTAGCCGGCATGTACTGAACTATACGCCGGGCGATCGCTTCTATTTGTTCATCACTGAGGTTTGCCATAATATCCTATAAAGTTTCTAAGGAAAACGCAGCCGAAAGCAACTTAAATCTCCGCTACATTCGGCTGGGTTATATTTTTACGATATTTCATCTCCCCGCCGACTTCCCAGTTATCGACGATAGCCATAACCACCGCGTCGCAGGGTCGCTTATCGGTCGCGGTTGTCTGACGGGCCGATGAGCCGGTGGCATAGAGCACTATTTCACCGATACCGGCGCCAACGACATCGGCGGCCACGACAATGCCGCTGCCGTCTTTGCCATCGATATCAACCTGGCGCAGAAGCAGAAACTTCAGCCCTTCCAGGCTTTTTTCCTTGCGGGTAGAAACGACCGTTCCTAAAACCTTTGCCAGTAACATTGGATCTCTTTCATTTCCCTTTCAGTTAATAGCGAATGAAAATCCGATACTCAGCCTATATCTCAAAGAGCATAGGAGCTATCAACTGAAAGCCGGTTTTATTTCTTGCCGGGCTTGGTTTCGGCGACTTCCTCGTATTCCCCCGCGCGGCCCAATGGAATAACCATATCGACATTGGAATGCGGACGAGCGATAATATGCATAGCCACGATTTCGCCGACTTTCGAGGCGCCGGCATGACCGGCCTCGCAGGCCGCTTTCACCGCCGCGACATCGCCGCGAATAATCGCCGTAACATAACCGCCGCCGGTTTTCTCGTAGCTGACCAATTCAACTTTGGCGGCTTTGACCATCGCGTCCGCCGCTTCTACCATCGCCGGGAAACTCCGGCATTCAATCATCCCTAACGCGTCTGCCATAGGAGTGACCTCCATAAAATATTTAAATTATTCATATTCAATCAGCTCATGGTTATCTAAATTGCCATGCTGCCTTATTTTGTTTTTTCTCTGCCTGTGATACTTTCTATTGCCTTCAAAGCGGCCCGATAGCCGACATCTATATCACGCTCCTCGCCGCCCAAATAAACTCTGCCGAAAGACCCGAAGGCCCTGACCTCGAGGATATTGATATTAGCCGCTTTCTCGGCCTCGTTAGCCGCTAATGCCGCGTACGCCGCCGGTTCGATTTCCATGACATACATCGTCTGGCCGGCAATTATCATATTGCCATGACGCATCCGATTTATCAGTTGCGTCTGATGGTCATCCAGGCGGCGAATCACCTGGCTTGACAACACCCGAGGTTTCCAGCGATCATCTTCTTTGAGTCCGACAGCATCCAGAATAGCTTGCCCAGCCTGACGGACATCGGCTTGCGATTCGGAGTGAATTTCCAACAGCCCGTATAACCTTTCCACGATTTGCATGCCGGGCGTGACATGAGTCGATTTTAAGGCGATATCGGTGATACGGTTTATTTCAATCCCCGGCGAAATTTCCACGTAAAGCGAGGCCATACCCGCGATCGGCAGAAATCCCTGGGCGATAGTCCCTAAAAACGCGGCATACTGGGGCTGGATACTATCTAAAAATACATATGTTCTTAAATCGGGCAAGGCTACCTCCTTAATTTCTTATTTTATGTTTGCCGTTCCGGTTTAATTGGAGATCGTAATCTGCTTGGCCTCCTGGCTTATTTTAACTCCGGCGGAAGCCCCCAATCTCGTCGCTCCGGCTTCGATCATCTTTTTAGCATCGGCGAAACTTCTTATACCGCCGGCGGCCTTTACACCCATACGGGTGCCTTTAACCGCTTCGCTCATCAGCATAACATCATGGACTGTCGCGCCGCCGGGTCCGTAGCCGGTGGATGTTTTCACGAAATCGGCGCCCGCTTTCTTGGCCAATTGGCAAGCCCGGATCTTTTCCTCATCGGTGAGCATGGCCGCCTCGATAATGACTTTCGAATGCGCGCTGCCATCCCGGCAGGCATCCGTAACCGCCCTGATATCACGCAGGATCAGTTCATCATTGCCGTCCTTTAAAGCTCCGATATTAATCACCATATCGATTTCTTTTGCGCCATCGCGTATGGCCTGACGGGTTTCCATGCCTTTAATTTCAGGCGTAGTCGCCCCAAATGGAAAACCTACCACCGAGCAGACTTTCACGGGTGTCCCCCGGAGAAGCTGGGAGCAGAGCCTCACGTTGCAGGGATTGACGCAAACGGAGGCAAAATTGTAAGTTTTGGCTTCCTCGCATAGTTTCGTGATTTCGGCGGAACCGGCTTGCGGATTTAACAGGGTGTGGTCGATATATTTCGCGACATCGGTAGGCACATCCTTGCCATTGGGGGTATAACCTATTCTACCGGCCCCGGCATCAATTATCTTTTTGACTGACTCAGGATCGAGACTGGTGGAGTGGCCGTAATGGATGATGACGGTGTTGCCGTTGGTACAGACAATGTTATTATCAACTGTACTGCAGCTGCCGCCCGACAATGATTGAATCCTGTCGGCGATTTTACGCAGGTCTTCGGATGAGATATCAGCTACATCTTCTGTTTTGCAAGTTGTACCGGTTAATTGAGGCGGACTGCCTTTTTCGATATCATTTATCATGGCCACGCGTTTTTTGTGACGGTCGACCGTGCATTCCGCTTTTAGCCAGGTATCGACAATTTGTTTGGCCAACTCGAAACCGATTAAGCCCGCGCCCAATGTCAGCACATTGGCGTCGTTGTGTTCGCGGCTGTTTTTGGCGGATGATAAATCGTAGCACAACGCGGCCCTGACACCGGGTACTTTATTGGCGACCATACACGAACCAATGCCCGCGCCATCGATAATTATACCCCGACTGCAAGTACCATCGCTGACCTGCCTGGCTACGGAATAGGCGTACTTCGGGTAATCGACGGATTCGGTCGAATGAGTACCGCAATCTTCGACAGCTATATTCTTTTCAGTAAGATATTTCTTCAGCTTTTCTTTAAGGTCGAAACCGCCGTGATCGGCGCCGATAGCAATCTTCATTCTCTTTTCCTGAGTCTATACGCAGCCCTGAACATCCCAGATATTTACAACTTGATAAATATATTCAACGCCTTAGCCTGCGTCAAGCAAGATTTTAGCCAGGCGGCTTGGCTGATCATCGATCATGCCGAACGGGCAAGTGTCGCTGAGGTGATTTTCATTAATACAACATAGACAATTCGTTCGTCGATTAGTAATAATCCTTGAAAAACAGTGTGGGTTTTTGTAATTTCTAATAATTAAGGCCAGGCGCTCGGTAAATTATAATATAGGCCTTGGCTGATATTTTAAATGACCATTAAACCGGAGATGTGAGAAATGGATGCTGAAAATAATCAAAGTAAAAAAATAGGGAAAACTAAAATAGTGCTGGCGGTTCTTGCTTTAGGCGCTGTTTGCGGTCTATTTGAAGTCGTATTAGGAGGTTTTTTAAAGAACACGGGCTTTCCTTATCGATCGGGGCTTTTAGTCGGACTCGGATTCGGCGTCATCGGATTCGCCTACGCGATTTTTAAAAAACCGCTAATGGCTATCGGCATCGGGTTGGTAGCCGCGTTTTGCAAACAACTGGGAGTTATAGTCTTGCACCTTCCTGTTATGTGCATGATGAATTCTTGCGTGGCCGTTTTATTGGAATATGGAGCATTGGCTATAATAGCTTTGGTCTTAATGAATAAAATGAAAGAAAAAGTCAGTCTACGACTGATAGCCGGCGGAGCCGCGGCTCTAATCGGAGCCGGGGCGTTTCATTATATCGGTATGCGAGTCGCTCCATGCAATTATCTGCTGACATTTAATCGGGCCGGCGGCTTTGTCGATTTTATGATACAACAGGGTTTGGTCTGGGCCGCTTTTTCGGTGGTGCTTTTTCCGCTGGGCTGGCTGGCCGGGGAGAAAGTATCCGGTAAAATCGGCCATATCATGTTCAGTAAACCTCGCTTATTTTACGCCGAAACCGCTATAACCACAATTTTCTGCGTGGCGATTTGCGCGATAGCCATAGCCGGGGGCTATTGATTTATTATGTTTAGCGATTCCGGTTATAAAGGGCCGGAGATTATTTTAATAACCGGATCTGTCAATTCAGGTAAATCCAGGCTGATGGAACAACTGGCTATTGACGAAAAGAAAAATGGGAATCCCGTTTCCGGAATTATCGCCCGAAGCGTATTTGAACATGGTTATAAGACAGGTTTTGATGTGATAAACGTTTCTACCGGAAAAAGCCGACCTTTAGCCAGAATAGACAAAATCCCCGATGAGCTGTTTACCGCCGGCAAATATAGCTTTTCCAGAGATGGTTTTAATTTTGCCAGAGAAGCGCTTCTGGGTTTTCACAAAGGCGGCGCGGCTTTTCTCGATGAAGTCGGTCCGCTTGAATTTGAGGGCGGGGGTTATGCCGATTGCCTGATTGCATTGCTCGGTTCGGATATCGCCAGGTTATATATAGTGGTTCGGACAAGCTGCCTGCCGGCGTTAATTGAGGATTATTTGGAAAAATTAAATTACCGAATTATCAAAACCGATAAACAAGCGGAAAGCGCGTGCTGATGGATATTTTTCAAGAGATAGCCGAAAATAAGGCTGCCGGCAAGTCATTTATTCTGGCTACGCTGGTAAGAACATCGGGTTCGACTCCTAGAGACCCGGGAGCCAAGATGATAGTTTATCCCGATAGCACGATTTCCGGCACAATAGGCGGGGGCAACCTCGAACATCTGGTGATAAAGGAATGCAAGGAGATGTTCGAGAATGATACGCCGCATCTGTTAAAAATCTATAAGCTTAACGAATCCGGTCCCGACGCCACCGGGATGTATTGCGGGGGCGAGGCCGAAATATTCATGGAGCTGTTCACTTCACCGGACAAGCTGATTATTTTCGGTGGCGGGCATGTCGGTCAGGCGCTGGCTAAAACCGCTGAAGGCCTTAATTTCAGGATAATAATCGTCGATGATCGCCCGGAAATATTAAGCAACTATAAATTGCCGGTTGAAACTATCCAGACGGATAAAAGTTTCAGCGATAATTTTCCCGCCCTCGATAAGAACAGCTATGTCGTGATTGTCACGCACGGGCATAAAGGCGATAAAGAAGTGCTGGCTAAAGTTATAAAGCACGATTGCGCTTATATCGGGATGATCGGCTCGGCCAGAAAAATCGAAAAAACTTACGCCGATCTGGTTCAAGCCGGTATTGAAAAATCGCTTCTTAAAAAGGTCCACGCTCCTATAGGTCTGGATATCGGCGCGGAAGGCCCCTATGAAATCGCTGTAGCAATCGCGGCTGAATTGATCGCCAGCCAAAGAAAAAATCTAAAAGGCGAATCAAAAAAGTCTTCATAGACCTACACCCGGTTTACAATCTCCCAGGGAACACCCGCGTAGAAAGCGGCACACTTAAAGAGATCATCTATGTCTGCAAATTCATTCGGCGCGTGTGCCATTTTTTCCATACCCGGTCCATACCCGAATGTGGGAATATCGAACATACCCATAGTTGCCACGCCGTTGGTCGAAAAAGTCCATTTATCAACAATAGGCTTGGTTTTGAATAATGACTGATAACCGGTAACCGCGCTTTGCAAGTAAGGATGGTTTTCGGCTAATATCCAGGCCGGAAATGTTTTAGGCGTGGGATAGACCAGTCCTCGCCAGGTAGGATTATCGAAATTCGGTATCTGCACCGAGGCATTAGCCGCTTTGATTTCCGGCAAGGCTTCAAGTTCGGCAATAGCGTGTTCGGGCGTTTCGCCCCAGGTTAAACGTCTGTCGATATAAACCGCCGCCATATCGGCTACCGCGCACAGAGATGGCGAATTCGAGCGCAAACGAGAAGCGGCCAGCGTACCCTTGCCCAGAAACGGGTCGGTTGGCAAACGGTCATTGAGCTTTTCCAGCGCGCCGATAATCGGAGCGATTTTATAGATAGCGTTATCGCCCCTTTCCGGAGCCGAACCGTGGCAAGATAGCCCCGATGTGAATATCTCGATTTCCATCCGGCCGCGCTGGCCTCGATTGATTTTGCCGTCGGTCGGTTCAGTCAGTATCACGAGATCGGGATTGAGCACGTGCTCTTTGATAATATACTGCCAGCAAAGACCATCGCAATCCTCCTCGAATACCGAACCGACAAAATACAGGGTGAACGGCAATTCCATTTTCAATTCGGACAATATCTTTAACGCGGTTATCATCGAGGCCATGCCGGCTTTCTGATCGGATGTCCCCCGGCCGAAAACCTTATTATCTTTGATCTCGCCGGAAAACGGTTCAAACTTCCATAAGTCTCTCTCGCCGACATCGACTGTATCGATATGCGCGTCGAAAGCTATAACGGGTTTTTTATTTCCCAGTCGAGCGATGACATTCCCGAATTTATCGATTTGAACATCATCCGCCCCGCAGTTTTTAAATTCCTGCTCTATAAATCTGACGACTTTTTCCTCATCCCCTGACATCGAGGGGATTTTAATGAGTCTCGATAGCGTCTCCGCGGCGAAATCACGATACTGCTTTGCTTTTTGCAGGATTAGCGATGGATCGTACTTGCTCATTCTATAATTTCCCAACCGGGCTGATATTTATCGAGTTCATCTATAGTCCGCTTATCCATTGGGTGAGACCGCTCCGGTACCTCGAAATGCTTTTTGACGCCGCACAGAGGCGTGGAGAAATACCTCTGACCGGTATCGTTGATCATGGTCACGATTCTTTTAAGTTCGGGATGTTTTTTTAAAAGTTTGAACGCCGCCGCGACATTGGAACCGGATGAGATACCACAGAAAATGCCTTCTTTAGATGACAGCAAACGCGCCATCTCGACCGCTTCCTGGGTAGATGTCGTAATTATGCCGTTTAGCAATGATACATCGAGATCAAGCGGTACGAAACCATCACCGATACCTTCTATGCCATGTGGACCCCATACCCGCTTAGAGAGAAGCGGACATTCGGCCGGTTCGATAGCATAGAGTAAAACGTTGTCATTTCGTTCACGAAAATACTTGCCTGCTCCCGAAATTGTACCACCTGTACCCTGAGTGGCGATAAAAGCATCGAATTCCCCGTTTGTCTGTTCCCAGATTTCGGGCCCGGTGGTTAAGTAATGCGCTTCGACATTATCGGGATTACTGAATTGAGCGGGTTCCCAGTATTTTTCCGGGTTTTGAGCTTTTATTTCGGCCACTTTTTGCAAAGCCAAATCGACATCGCTTTCCCCGCCCGGCGTGTATACCATCTTCGACCCATAAGCAATATCCAGCAGTTTTCTCTCCTCCGACATACCCTCCGGCATAACGATAATGCAGGGATAGCCTTTGGCCGCCGCAACGAATGAACAGCTTATACCGGCATTACCGGTCGAACACTCCAGTACGGTCATGCCCGGCTTGAGTTCGCCGCGCTTTTCGGCCAGGTTAAACATGTTCAAATAGATGCGGTCTTTTAAGCTTCCCGAGGGTGAGAAATATTCCATTTTCCCCAGGATTTCACACTTTATGCCAAATTCGGCGGGGACTTTTTGCAGACGAATAAGCGGCGTACGGCCAATCGTATCGAAAATGTTGTCAACGATGTTTTTGTTGCTATCCCATTTAATAGCCATTGTATCTCCTTATACTATTCTTTCACAAATTGATTAATTTCTTTTTCAACGGATATGATATCCGGTTTAATTGTTTTAATATCAGTTTTAATATTTTTCAAAGCCGTATCGATATCTTTTAGGCCATGCCCGGTAATAAGCAAGACGGCTTTTTCTTTTGAATTTATTAGTTTCATTTCGATTAGTCTGAGCAACCCGGCCATAGCGGCTGACGCGGCCGGTTCGGCGAAAATACCGCCTCTCGATGCTAATAACTTCTGTGATTTTAAAATTTCATCATCACTAACCGCTATCATCGCTCCGCCGGTATCACGGACCGCTCTTAAAGCCTTGACGCCATCCCGGGGATAGCCGACTGAAATCGAATCGGCAATAGTTTTAATTTTTTGTAAGGGCTTGATTTCATCGTTATTATCGAAAGCTTTAACTAACGGGCAGGCGCCTTCCGCCTGTATCCCGAACAGCTTAGGCAGATGATCAATAAGACCCAGTTCTTTTAAATCGCTGAAACCTTTGTAGAGGCCGCTGATAATACAGCCATCGCCGACCGGGCAGATAACCGTATCAGGCGCGCAGAGCAAATCGCGGGCGATCTCCAGCGCGGCTGTTTTCTTACCCTCGCCTGTGAATGGATTGACGGCCGTATTACGATTGTACCAGCCGAATTTTTCGCAGGCCGTCTGACATAAATCGAAGGCGTGGTCATAGTCGCAATCCAATTTTAACACTTCCGCGTCGTGGATTAATAGCTGGGCCAGTTTAGGCTTAGGTATGCTTTTAGGCACGAATAAGACTGCTTTAAGAGAAGCCGAGGCGGCCAGCGTAGCCAGCGAGGATGCCGCGTTGCCGGTCGAGGCGGCGGCGATAGTCGAGACGCCGGCTTCTTTGGCCATCGCCAAAGCTATGGTAGAAGCCCTGTCTTTAAACGATGCGGACGGATTTCGACCGTCATCCTTAATCCAGAGATCAGCCAATCCGGTTAAGCCCGAAAGGCCGGGCGATTGAAACATCGGAGTATCCCCAACCGGCAAGGGAGGCAGATCGGCCAAGTTTGCTATTGGCAAAATCGGTAAAAATGATTCGAACACCGAGCCTTTTACTATCGATGATAAGCTATTGAAAAAACCGGTTTTGATTTCATCTATAGGATATAAAACATCGAGCGTGCCTTTAAATGGTCCGCAATGGGAGCATGTCATCACATCCGAATCTGATTTGAATTCCTGAGAACAGGTTACGCATTTCAATCTGTATTTCATGCTCGCTCCCAGAGATTTTTGGCGACTGCCGCGGCCTTGACCAATAATTCATTATAATCGAAATTGATAAATTCTCCCTGCCGCAGTACCCTTTTGCCATTGATCCAGACGGAATCAGCCTGCTTATTATATAATCCGTAAAGATAATGCCCCCAGATGTTGTCTTTGCTTATCGGCGTTGGCGAATTATATCGCCATAAAACCAAATCGGCCGGATATCCGGGCGCGATTTTACCTATCCGATGCCCTGTTATTTTTCGGAAAATTTTCGGATTATTCTCAAGCAGTAGTTTTTCAGTAAGCCCGAACCCGAAATCCGGCTGTTGACAAATATGGCGGGATAAATATAACAATGCTTTGGTTTCGCTAATCATATCCGAACCGATACCATCAGTCCCGATACCCGCTGTTACTCCTTTATATTTCCACCACTGGGAAAAACCAACCGCGTTGTTCTGGTTGGAACGGGGGCATAAAGCCAGGTTAGTTTTTGTGTCGCGCAGAAGCTTAATTTCATCTTTGCTTAAGTGAACCCCATGAATCGCCAGGCTTTTCTTTCCCAACAATCCGAATTTGGCAAAACGTTCGACTATTCTCATCCCATATTTCGCCTGACAATCATCCTGGTCGGAGATATCTTCGGCCAGATGAAAATGATAGCCGGCCTTAAAAGCGTCGGTCGCTTCTCTAATTCGATTCAGGCTTTCATCAGAAAGAGTCATCGAGGCATGCAGGCCGACCATGGCCTGGAGGCGGCTGTTTTTGGAAATGCCGGGCCATTTTTTGAGCGCGTCAACTGTTTCCTTAAGGCCTGTTTTGAAAGCATTCTTCCCTCCTCTGTCCGAAAGTTCGAAACACAGCGATCCCTTGACACCGATCAGGTCAAACGCCTCAGCTAATGAATCCAGTGATCCGGTAATCGATCCATAACTGGCATGATGATCGATAACCGATGTGACCCCCGATAATACAGATTCACATAATCCCACGATTGCTGAATAATAAATATCTTCTGTTTGCAACGCTTTATCCAGTTTCCACCAGATTCTATCAAGTACCTGCGGGAAATTCTCCGGCGATTCTCCGCCCGGGTTCCAGCCTCTTGCCAGCGAAGAATAAAGATGATGATGAATATTGACCAAACCCGGCGTTATAAGCCCATTGCCCAAACTGATAACCATGGTCTCAGGGTTGGCTTGTTTTATGTTTTTGATCTGCCCGACAGCCAGAATTTTGCCATCATCCATGAGTATGGCGCCTGATTCCAGAACCGGGTTATCTTCGGCATTGGTGAATATTATTGGGCCTGTGAGGATTTTCTTAGCCATATTATTTGCAAAAAAGATCGACTCGCTGGAAAGCCTTGACATCGATTAAGCCATAGTCGGTTAGTTTCAATTCGGGTATCACCGGCAAAGCCAGGAAACTTAAGGTCATGATAGGTTCCGCAAGCTTCGATCCGAGATTATGTATGGCATGCGTGAGCCGTCTAACATCATCCGCTACTTCTTTCATCGGCTTATCCGACATCAAACCGGCAATCGGTAATTTGACATCCGCCAGAACTTCGCCATCGGCAACCGCCACCATGCCGCCGCCTATTTTATTGATATGAATTACCGCTTTAAAAATGTCCGCGTCATCTTTACCGGCAACGATGATATTATGTGAATCGTGCGCAATGGATGTAGCCACCGCGCCTTTCTTGAGTCCCAACCCTTGAACCAGGCCTTTACCTATTCTACCCGAGGCGGCGTGACGTTCCACTACAAAAAGCTTTAAGATATCCCGTCCGACATCAGCTACAACCTCGCGGCCATTTAGCTTTGGTTTTAGTATTTTATGGTTCGTGACAATTTGATCGGGGATAATTCCGATTACCCGACATCGGCCTTTCAGCGCGGGGATACGGAACTCATCGCCCTCCAGCCATTTTATATTGACCGTGCTTCTTATAACCGGCCGGGGGTGAGGTACCTCATCGTAAATAGCCTCGCCGTTTTTACCTACAAGCACGCCGCTTTTGAACACCTCGGAAATTTTCATCTGCTTGGGATTATTGAATACGACCAAATCAGCCAGCATGCCGGGAGCGATAGCGCCGATATCTTTTAGGCCAAAATATTCGGCGGCATTCAATGTAGCCAGCTGAATAGCGGTAGCCGGGTCCAGGCCGAGCTTTATGGCTTTTCTGATAACGCCGTCAATATGACCATATTTAAGTATATCCGATGGATTATGATCATCGGTTACAAACATAAAGCGGCTTTTGTTTTTCTGATTAACCAGCGGCAGAAGGCTTTCCAAGTTTTTAGCGGCGGAACCCTCACGGATCATCACATACATACCCAGCCTCAGCTTTTCCTGAGCTTCTTCCAGCGTGGTCGATTCATGATCTGACGCTATACCTGTCGATATATAACCGGCCAGGTCCTTACCCCTGACTCCCGGTGCGTGCCCATCTATGCGCTTTCCTTCGGTGATAGCGATTTTTTCGATCATGTCATCATCGCCGTTAAGCACCCCCGGATAGTTCATGACTTCGCCGAGGCCGACTACCCATTTCTCCGTGAAAAACGGGAATATATCGAAAGCTCTCATCGATGACCCGGAGGTCTCAAGATCGGTCGCGGGCACGCAGGACGGTAATGTGAAAAAGACATTGAGCGGGTTGTATTTAGATGATTCGAGCATGAACCTGATACCGTCGTAACCCAGCACGTTCGTAATTTCATGAGGGTCGGTTATCACGGATGTATTGCCTTTGGGCACGATTACGCGTGCCAGCTCCGAAATAATCACCAATGATGATTCAAGATGAAAATGGCTGTCGATAAAGCCGGGCGCGATATATTTGCCCTTTAAATCAATTTTTTGGGCGGCTTTATACCGCGGGCCTACTCCGGCAATTCTGTCCCGATAAATCGCGATATTTCCATCGAGTATTTCGCCTGAATAGACATTCACTATTTTTGCGTTTTCCAGGCTGATATCGGCCGGCTTGCGCCCCGTTGACACTTCGACCAGATCTTTGATCGATCTGGTTGATCTTCTGGCAAAAGGATTTGATGACATTTAAAACATCCTTAATAAATTCAAAACATTATTTACTCTACTAATCGCATTTGCAGGCATTCATCAACCGGTTGAACCAGCAGACATAAGCCGCAGCCGACACATTTCTCAATTGATATTTCCGGCAGACGGTTCCTTAAATCCCAGGAAATCGCGCGATGCCCGCCATCGCGGCAGGCGATATAGCATCTCCCGCAACCTATACATCTATCTTTATTTACGAAACTTCTAACTTTTTCCCTGGGCAAATCATCATGGTTGGCTAAACCGGGTAAGGCTTTGCCGACTAGTTCGTTCACCGATTGAAAACCTTTTTCAGCAAGGTAATTATCCAACCCGGAGGTTAAATCTTCGATAATGCCAAATCCATGAAGCATAACCGCCGTGCAGATTTGTACATTGGAAGCCCCGACTGATAATACCTCTACCGCGTCCCGCCAATCGGTTACGCCGCCGTTGCCGGAAATTATAAATCCCGGTTGATGGCGGGCTATTTCGGCGATAGTGCGCAAAGTTATCGGTTTGATAGCCGGACCCGTTAGACCCGAATAGGTGGAACGTCCGCCTACATTGGGAATCGGCGTTAGCGTACTGATATCAATACCCATCAGAGCCGGTATCGAATTGGAGGCCGTAACGCCATCGCAGCCCGAACGCTCGATAGCACTGGTAATCGCGACAATATCGGTCACCTGCGGAGTGATCTTGATCAGCACCGGCAGTTCACCGGCGGCTTCTTTTACCCAGCCGGCTACTTTTTCGGTGGCAGGTTCGCTTTGGGCCAGCATCTTGCCGGGGTCCTCACCGACATTCCCCTGAGGACAGGAGAAACTGCATTCAATCAGATCGATTCCGGAATCCTTGAGCTGTTTAACCAGTGTCTGCCAGCCCGCTTTCGAATCGGACATGATTGAGGCCGCGATCATTTTATTGGGAAATTCCGATTTTAAAATCGATGCTCGTTTGGCGACTTCATTGATATGATACGCGCTGATTAAATCGATATTACCCATGCCCATAAGATTGTCGCCATCCCGAAAAGCGCTCATCATCGGATAAGCGAGATCGACTCCGGTGGTTTCCAGTGAGGTGGTTTTCAAAACCAGGCCGGCCCAGCCGGCAGAAAGTCCATCCCTGGCGATTTCGAGTTCATCTGTCGATGGCGCCGCCGACAGGATAAATGGGTTTTCGAGATCGATTCCCAGAAAAGTTGATTTTAGTCGCGGTGATGTCAGTATCATGTTAGCTTATCTTTCAAATATATTTGGATTGATTCGGCGGCCAGCTTGCCATCCCTGACAGCTTCCACGATTGTACCTTCGCCCCGGGCCCAGTCGCCGCCGGCGAATATGCCTTTAATTGAAGTAGATAGATCATTATTTATCTTAATATTTTTCATATAGTCGGATGTCAGACCGATAGCGGTGACAACTATATCCGCCGGCAGTACGAATTCTGTGCCGGGGACAGGTTCAGGAATTCGCCGACCGGATGAATCGGTTTTATCGCTAAGGCGCATATGGGTACACCTAACGGCCTGAAGCCTGCCTGATTTGGCTACAAACTCGACCGGCGATGTCAGGAAATCGATTATTACACCCCGATTTTGCGCTTCTTCCAGTTCGGATCGCCAGACTTTCATTTCGCCGGGACCGCGCCGGTAAAGCAAATGTACCTCCGATGCCCCGGCATCCATAGCCGTAGCCGCCACATCGAGCGAGACGTTGCCGCCGCCTATAATAATCACTCTTTTTGATTTTAATGAATCAAGCTGTCCTGATTTGGCATCTTCCAAAAACCGCAAAGCGGTTATCACCTCGGGTAAATCTTCGCCCGGAATATTTGCTTGTCTATTAATCGCCAGACCGGCAGCAATGAAAACAACATCAAATTCCTGTAAGAGTTTTTCAGGATTTTCGATTCTTGAATTTAGGACAATATCAATGCCAAGCTGATTAACATATTGTAAATCGAAATTAATGATTTCATCGGCTAACCTAAAATCCGGAATACTGCTTGCCGGGACACCTCCGGCATGACCGGATTGTTCATAGATGACAACTTCTACGCCGGCTTCCGCCAGTTTAGACGCGCAAGTCAAGCTGGCCGGACCGGAACCGATTACGGCTACTCGGCCTCTAAGCCCTTTGTCAGTATGTTGATAGGCTGTTTCGAAGCTGGTCGCGTAGCTATGCAATTCGCGGATTTTGATCGGCCCGTCTATTTTACTTCTGGTGCAATTACTCTGGCAGAAAATTTCCTCCGGGCAAACCGTGCCGCAGATACCAACCATCGGATTGGCCTGACGGATTAACTGAGCCGCGTGCCGAACATTGCCGCTTTTGATTGATCTAATAAAATCCGGGATTGGAATCGATGCCGGACAGGAGTTTTGACAGGGCGAATCGTAACAGGCCAGACATCTGGCGGCCTCGAAGCGGGCCTCGATTTCATTAAATTTGGGAATTAAATTATTTGTTTTGAAGATGCTATTTAACATACCAGCATTACCCGCAACTTAAATCATATTTTACTATAGGGATAGAATATAAATAACAACAGCGAAATAGCAAAGAGAATCCAGGTCCCGGCGGTCAATTCCCGGGTTCTGCCGGAAAATACTTTGAAAATGGGATAGAGCACGAAACCGGCGGTCATGCCGATACCCAGATTATAGGTGAAACTCATCAATGCTATAGTTGCGGCTGATGGTATTAGCTCCGTATAGTCATCGAAATTGATATCTTTAACAGGCGCTAACATCAAAAAACCGACAACGACCAACGCCGCGCCATAAGCTGAGGCCGGCACCGAGACGAAAAGAGGGGCTAAAAATAAGCACAGTAGAAACATACCTGCCGTGACCAGCGAGGCGAATCCGCTTCTGGCGCCGGCTTCTATGCCGGCGGCCGATTCGATAAAGGTGCCGGTAGTGGATGTCCCCGCCAGCGCTCCCGTTACGGTCGCTATAGCGTCAGCCATCATCGGCTTTTCGATTTCAGGCAGGTTGTTGTTTTCATCCAGAAGCCCGGCCCGGGATGATACGCCGATTAGCGTTCCCATGGTGTCAATGAAGTCGAGTATGAAAACAACCAAAATGACCGGCAGGAAATCAAACGATAACGCCCCGGCTATATCGAGTTTGAAAAATATCGGCGCTATTGATGGCGGCGCGGAAACGATACTGGATGGCCAGTCAGCAACTTTAAAGGCAAATGATAATATCGCGGTTAAAAGCAACCCGATTAAAATCGAGCCCGGTACTTTTTTGATGATAAGAATGGAAATTAAGATTATACAGAAAATCGCCAGAAGCGGCCCGGCTGATGATAATTGGCCGATTTTAACCGGCGCGCCCTCAACGCCCAGGCGAATTAAACCCGATTCATTCAAGCCAATAAACATAATAAAAAATCCGATACCGGCGGCGAAACTTCGCTTGAGATTATCGGGAATGGCTCCGGCAATCCAACTGCGGATTTTCAAGGCGGTTATAATTACAAAAATCACTCCGCCGATAAAAACCGCCCCCAACGCGGTCTGCCAGCTATAACCCATACCCAGGCAGACAGTATAGGCGATAAAGGCGTTTTCTCCCATGTACGGCGCAATCGCGAATGGACGTTTGGCGTAAAATGCCATTATCAAAGTACCGATTACGGCGGCTATAATAGTGGCGGTAACTGATGCCTCTTTTGGTATTCCGCCGTTGGCCAGTATAGCCGGATTGATAATGATAATATAGGCCATAGCGAAAAATGTCGTGATACCGCCGATAATTTCGTTTTTATAGTTCGTTCCAAGCTTCTCGAATTCGAAATATTTTTTCATACTACCCCCTCAATAATTTACCGGACTGAACTTCGCCATATCCGCGTCGGTAATAACCGAGGCCGCTTTCTTGACAGCGTCTATTATCTGTATATAGCCGGTACAGCGGCAGAGGTTACCCGCCAAAGCGATTTTGATTTCGGCTTCCGTCGGCTGTCCATTTTTCAAAAGCAAAGCGATTACCGACATAATCATGCCCGGCGAACAGAATCCGCAATGGACAGCGTCGCATTCGATAAAAGCCTCCTGTACCGGGTGAAGTTTCCCCGAACCCGCCGGAGCAACCCCCTCGATAGTCCAGATTTCAGCGCCCTCTATTTGAGAGACCATAACCAGACACGAATTGACAGCGCTACCATCGATAATAACCGTGCACGCGCCGCATTCGCCGATTTCACAGCCGCATTTCGTGCCATAAAAACCGAGGCCATCACGAAGGTAATCCAGCAGAGTCATGTTCAACGGGATATCTTTTTCATAGGCTATTCCGTTTAGGCGGAATTTCACTGATGGAGTTACTGCTTGCTTTTCGGTTTCGATTCGGTTCATTGCTTGCTTGTCCCATTGACTGAAACTTCGGTTAAGGCTCTCTTAAGAAGCCCTGCCAGTACCGGTTGTTTGTAGGGCGATGACCATCTGTAGCCGCTATGTTTTATCATCAATTCAGCCGCGTAATCCCCTGCCTCCTCAAATAACCCTTCCGATATGGATTGGCCCGTTAGCTTGTTTTCCACTTCAAGCAATCTGGATGGCGCGGGGAATATGGAACCTCCGGCAATCTGCACGGATTGTACTATCTTATTATTATTTTGGCATAAAGAAACCGCGATAGACATACGCGAAATATTAACAGCCTGACGGCGTCCTAATTTGATATATGTGCAATTCGAGTTATCCGGGGCTTTTTTACAGATAAATGAATACAGCAATTCGTTTGGTTGAATAAGCGTGCTGTAAGGCGCGGTCATAAATTCAGACAGTTTGATTCTTCTTTCGCCTTTATTTGATTTCAATATGACTTCAGTATCATATACCAATAGCGCGGGGGCAGTATCGGCACAGGGGGAGGCGTTGACGATATTGCCGCCAACCGTACCACGATTGCGTATTTGCAATGATCCCACCAAACCGGCGGCCCTGCTTAGCACCGGTAAGAATTTCCTGATAATTGGATCGGAGGATAATCTCCCGTGCGTAACCGTCGCCCCAATTTCTATCGTGTCACCTAAGTCTTTAATCAAGTCTAACCCTAATAGACTTACATCCAGCAAATTTCTGGGTTTGCCATGACGGAGTTGCAGGATTAAATCGGTACCTCCGGCAATGGGGGAGAATTCGCCCGATGCCATCAGGTCTAACGCCTGTTTGATCGTGACAGGCCGTTTATATGATGAAACATTAATCATTTATTTTCACTCTGAGCTTTAGCCGAACCACGAGAATCTTTTCGCTTGAGCGCCTTACCCAGTAAGACGCGTTCGAGCGTTAACGGCAAATTCCGTACCCTCATGCCGGTAGCATTAGCCACAGCGTTAGCGATAGCCGGCGCCGCGATTTCGCAGGCCGGCTCGCCGAGGGATTTGGCTCCATACGGTCCGAGTTCGTCGATATTTTCCACGAACGCTATATCAACCGACGGCATATCGCAGGCGGTAGTAAGCAGATACTCATCGAAATTGTTGAACCTGGGCTTACCGTCATCCTCGGCGTAATCCTCGAACAACGCGTAGCCCATACCCATGGCCACGCCGCCGAATACCTGGCCTTTCGCGCCATTGAGATTGATAACCCGGCCAAGATCATGCGAGCTGATAAAATTCGTTACCTTAACCTGACCCGTTACGCAGTCCACTTCGACCTCGGCTAAGTTCGCGCCATACACGTAGGTATAATAAGCCTCGCCCTGGCCGTTTTCCTCATCCCAGGTAGTGGGCGGCGATTTGTACCAGCCATGAGCGAACATGGAGATACCTTTTCTGAAACAAGCTTCGGCCAGCTTATTAAATGAGATTTCTTTATTATTGCCGGTACTTGAATCAGCAACTATTACCGTGTTATTTTGAAATGTCACTGATGTTTCCGCGCAACCCAGCAACTCAGCGGCAACCGGTATTATTCTTTGCAGAAGTTTACGGCAGCCGATTCTGGCCGCGTTACCCGCCATGAAAGTAGTCCTTGAGGCAACCGTCGGACCTGAATCGGGCGCCAGCGATGTGTCAGCATTTAAAAACCTGATTTTATCTACGGTTACGCCTAACGCTTCAGCCACAATCAGCGAAATCGTAGTAGCCGACCCCTGACCCATATCGACCAGGCCGGTAGTGGCTATAACGGTACCATCGGTTTGAATCGAGATAATCACGCCGGCCGCGTCGGTACCCTCTGCGCCCAGCGAAATACCCCGGTAACTGCAGGAAATCCCGATGCCTTTTTTAATCAGCTTATTCTTGTCCTGCTTCCGGTTAGCCTGCCATTTCTCGTTGAACCTGCCATTACTCGTAACATTGGCCAACACTTGTCCAATCCCGACTTTGTGTGTTAGTTTCTGTCCGGTAGCGGTAATTGAACTATCCTGCAGAAGGTTTTTCAAACGAAGCTCCAAAGGATCGAGCTTGAGTTCCTCGGCCAGTTCATCCATCAGCGATTCGATCGCGAAACAGATTTGCGGCGAACCGAAACCTCTCATCGCGCCGGTATAACAATTGTTGGTATAAACGGCGTAAACGTCGGTTTTGACATTCGGCACCAGATAAGGCCCGGTGGCATGCACCACCGACCGCCAGGTGACAAACGGCGACATAGCCGCGTATGGCCCGGCATCTGCATACATAACAATTTCCATCGCTTGCAGCTTGCCATCTTTGGTAGCGCCGATTTTATATTCCATGCGGTAGGGGTGACGCTTGTATGATTCGCGCATCGACTTTTCGCGGTTGTTCACCATCTTAATCGGCCGGCCGGTGGCCATTGCCAGAATCGCC
>CAZFSN010000003.1:0-40805 GCA_964521815.1 uncultured Ignavibacteria bacterium
CATGAGCGAAATTGATCACTCCCATCAATTCATCCTTGAACACCATGGGAACTGACATAAATGATTTTATATTAGAGTCATCGTGATCTTTTCGCAGATTATTGAGAACAACCGGCCTTTTTTCTTTGGCCACCCAGGCGGAAAATCCCATGCCCATATCGAATTTAACGAAACTAATAAGTTCCACGCTTCTACCGATCCTGGCTACTTCATTAAGAACGCCGGTTTCAAGGGACACCAGAAACAGCGAAGCCGAGCGGAAATCGATCACTTTGCCGATCAATTCCAATATTTTTTCGAATGTCTCTTTATTAGATGGCGACAACTGGACTAATGAACTGATTTCATACAGTAATGCCAATTCCGTTTCAAGCTGACATGTTGCGCCGACCTTCTTCTTGCGCGGCAATTAACCCTCCTTGGTTTAATAATTGTTACGCGTAACTATGAACCTGATCGTTTTTCATGAAAGCGCTTGCCACCATTTCCAGAAGCGGCGAAATCCGCAGAGGTTTGTAAACGATCTTGCTAATACCCATACTTCTTAAAATTTCGAGATCATGATCGGTACCATTACCACAGACTATCATCAATGGCAGGCCGGGTTTTGTATTCTGAATATTTCTGATGATTTTCACACCAGTCATTCCGGTCAATGTTATAGCCACAATGACCAGATCAAAATCCTGCGATTTCAAAAAACTCAGCGCGCCGGCTTCGTTTGAGGCCATATTCACTTCACAGCCAAGATAATGAGTGATAATTTTTGATATAATATCACCCGATAGAGAGTCCTCGTCGAAAATCAGTACTTTGCGCGGCGAGTCAGGCAATGATTTTTGAATCCTCTTATACATCGTTCAGCCCCCATACCTTTCCATCGTTTGAAAAATTTCTTTGGCCGCTTTATTAATGAATTTCCCTTCGGCTTCATTTTCCAATTGCATCCGGCGGCTATACGGAATCGATAATCCGCCATCATGAGGATTTTGAATAACGACCTGATAAACTCTGGGTCCGCCGATACTTATTTTATAATCTTTCATTAAAATCGGTTTTGCGTTTCCGTGACGGTATAATTTAACTGAGCCTTTCATGTTAAAATTATTCCTGAAAACATGGAATACGAAAGGCAATTGGAACTGGTGGTCGACTTTCCAGGCGTGTTCGGTAATCTCAATCGAAGCCGCGTATCGCGAGTCGTGATTGACAGCCCAACTTTTAAACTCATCAGCAGGCCCTTTAAAAAATTCGATATCTTGCACCTGGCCGGCGGATACATTTTCCAGTTCTTTTCGCAAAAGCTGCGCTAATTGATCGGCTGGATCGGCATAAGTTCCGGGAAATTCTATAGAAGCCGCGATTACGGCCGGTTGATTGGCGCTATAACCCGACCCGGCTTCCTGGGCCGGCGACTTGACCGCGATCAGTATAGCTATAGCCAAAAGGGACCGGAGTAACACCCTCATGAGTTGACTTTCATTTTCTTCCTGGTTTCCACCTGTTGTTTGTAAACAAACTGAACAACAAGCTTCTCGAGCGCTTCATTGAAGTAGTTCATACCATTCGGCAATAATTCGGCGAGTCTTGGAGGAATAATTTCGGCCGCTTTATCTTTCGTAATGAATTCGACGCCCACCAGAAATTCATCCTGTTTGGAATCCGTCTGCTCCGCTATTTCCAACCTTTTTACCAGACCCAGAATACTTTCCAGCCTCTGGCTGTTTTTTAACCAGAAATTCATCAAGATCAGATCGTTTTGTTTCAGCTGTTCGGTTGTCGAAAGCAAGATACCGCCGGCTGATACATTCAGAAGTTCGCCTTTTTTATCGAGACTTAATATCTCGTTTTTATTAACATCGAGTTCAACCAGTTTAAAAGTTATATTACCGGCTATATCGATCCTGACAAACCGACGCCGCTGCGTCCGTCTGACATCCGAGACAGCCCGAAGCGTGGCTATATTATCATTATTCGGATCGATTGACACGATTACGGCATTGAAAGTGTATGAAGCATCTTGCCTGTTAAATATCACTTCTAATTGCAAACCCGCTTCAAGCTCCAGGCTGCCGGATATTCTGATCGGTTGCTCTACCACAAGCAATTCGCGGTCAATATCGCTCAACCGGGTTACGAAACCGGCCACGGTCTCGCCTTTATGGACTTTCAATTCAAGTCTTTCCCAAAGATTGACCATGTTTTCAGGAATCTCATTTTGTTTTGTTTTTTTCATGAGGCTACTCCCTCAGATTCTTTTCTATTTAAACGAGCCTGTTCCATTGCCATTTCAAGCAATTTTTTGGTGAAACTGACTGTTGATTTATCCGCTTGTTTGCCCATGACTATTTCACGGCCCAGGCGTATTGCCTGATTAAAATATTGATTGGCGTTTTCATTATTATTAACTCGGCGGGATAACTCCGCGATCAGATAGGCTGCTTGAACCTGCTGAATACCCTGGCTTATCTCGCCGCTGCTCTGATAAGCTTTTTCATAATACTCGACTGCTTTTAAAAGCGCTTCATTTTCCGATAGCGGCACTTCATCCCAGAGTTCTCTAACAAGCTTGAGAAACTCCTCGAAACCGCCAAATTCGAAAAACCCCGCTTCCGTCGGCGTTTGGGTTCCCGGCAAAACCTTTTCCAATCCGTTCATCACTCTTAGAAGATTCGAATTGGCGTCTATCAGCGCCTGTAATGATGAGGAGACTTCGTCGGTGGCCTGACGTATTTGCTGAATGTGCTTATCTATATCAGGAACATTTTCGAATATCACCGGGAAATTGTGTTCAATCATTCTCTTGATCGCGTCCACGTTTTCTTCTAATTTCGGCAGGCTTAGTCGGGCATCATTAGTCTCGGCGCGTAATTTGGTGAATAAACCGGCGGTTTTGTTTTCGGTACCCGGGTTGTCTCCGACCTTCTCCCGAAATAGCCAACCGATCCTTAAAAAAAAGCGTCCGATATCGAGCTGAGGCGGGCGGCTTTGCAGTTTAAGATCATATATGGCAAGAAGAAATTTGATTACGGCCGACTCAAAAGGATATTTATGATGATCTATGTGCTGGCCTAAAAGTCGAACGATACCATCGCTTTTGGCCAGATCTCTTAAGTGACTTTCTTGAATGGCTTTAAGCCGATATGTCTTGAACGATGTATCTTTCTGCCAGTTTTTATAATCCTGATTAAATTCTCTACTGTAAAAACATTTTTTGCAGGTTGCTATAAAGAATAATAATGGGTTGTAATTTTCGTATTCTAAATTAAGCCAGGTTCTTCCGGTTGGCCGAAAATCAGGATCCCGGCCGCTTTCGGTATAGGAACCGGACTTGATATTTTCGAACTCGTTAATAGTTTTACACACCGGACATTCAAGCTGACTATAGTAGACTGGATTTGCCGTCTTGTTCATGTTAAAATCCCTCAGATATCTTATTTTTAATGACTATCGGCATTGGCTCAATTTCCTAAAGACCTTATCTCAATTGGTAATATCGGCTTTGGCGCTGCGTCGACCGTTGCCCATTTTTTCGGATGCGATTAACAAATCGATCTCGGATCGGGATATGCCCAGTTTGCTGCTGATTACCCGGGGATTTTCGCCCTGCCGAATCATCGACAAAACCCGCTGCTCCCTATTCTGGTTTGATAATTCGCCCGGTTCTTCTGTCAAAGTACGATGAGGCAATTCGGCCGATTGGGGCTTGCCTTCGAGTTTCTCGGCAATCTCGGACAACCGGTTTAAAGATTGATTAATTAATTCCAAATTGGCGTGAGCTTCACTGGTCTGGAATTTTTCCAACTTTTTAAACTTGGTTATTAAGACAATCGAAAGAGCAATATTTGCCAGAATCGATGCCGTAATAATCCAGGTATACTGCAAAAACATCATTCCTCCTCAAGCGATATAATCGATTTTTTTATTTTCATTGCTGTCATTTTCATCCGGTTTGCGGTCATCGTTTTTCTTCTGAGACTCCTGTTTACCCTTCTTTTCCTTTTCTTTTTTCTCGTCCCGATGAATGATGATTTTATCGGACTTGGGCAAATCGGTGACCTTCTCTTTGCCTTCGGTAAGCTTCTTTTGCAGTTCCTGAGCGAACTGCTTCTGAGCTTCCTCAGGGGTAGATTTATGTAATTGCTGCACCTTTTCTAAAAGCTGGGTTTTAGAAAGGTTATCTTGTAAATCGACCGGTTTTACCATAACACCTCCGGTCCGGATCAGGTTTTGAGTAACCGCTTATTTACAGAGCGAACTTCTCTCTAATCATGGCCCTTAAACGCAAGACCGATTTAGTGTGAATCTGGGACACTCTGGATTCGGAAATAAGCATGACCTCGCCTATTTCCTTAAGAGTCAGTTCCTCATAATAATACAAAGCTACCACCAGTCTTTCCTGTTCGGATAACGTGCTGATGGCGTTGATCAAAAAGGCTCTCAGTTCCGACCGCTCAAGGTCGTTGAGAACGTTGTTCACGGCTTGATTCTGGATTGTCTCAATCCTGGGGACTTGACGGTTGTCGTCCTCCCTGCAGATCAGTTCATCGAGCGAAAGAAGCGTTGTGGACGAAACGTCTCCTAACGCGTGCAGCAAATCATCCGTGGAAATATTCATCTGCTTGGCTAATTCACTTTCCGACGGTGATCTGCCTAAATCATTTTCAAGCTTGGTCATGGCTTTCTCGATTTCTCTGGATTTCGCCCTGGTCGATCGGGGAACCCAGTCCAGAGCTCTAAGTTCATCCAGTATAGCTCCTCTGATTCTGGGTACCGCGTAGGTTTCAAATTTTACGCCCCGGGCCGGGTCATAATTATTAAAAGCTTCAATCAAACCGATGACGCCGGTATTCACCAAATCGTTGTACTCAACTGATTTAGGGAATCCAATTGCCATTCTGCTGGCCACGTTTCTTACCAGTTGAAGATACTCTTTCAATAGGTTGTCCCGAGTCATCGGATCCAAAGTTTTTTTGTAGTTTTCCCATACTGCCTGGTTAGCCATTGGTTTTCCTCGTAAAACTAATTGTTTATTACTTATTTATTATTTATCGTCCTGCGTGCCTTATCTTCGGTGACCTTATTGACTTTTTAAAAACGTTGTTTCAAAATGCAACCCGGCCGAAAGCGAAAGTTTTTCCGCGAGCCTTATAAAATCGTTGCTGGAACGGCCGCCTGTTTGCCAGATTAGAAGCGGCTGTTGTTCCAAAACCGATTCCGCCAGACATTGATCTTTATGGATATATCCGGCCTGCCTGAATTGATAATCGATGAATTTTCCAGTAAGAATATCGAACCTGGTTTTTAATGAAGCCGCTTCATCGGCGGATTCGACCTGATTGATCAACAATTCGGTTCGCGAGGCCAGACCATCGTATTTCAAGGCTCTGGCCATTAAATAGGCGCCCGCTATCGCGGTCGGGTCAGGCGTTGTCACCAGCAGAGAAATTTCAGACAATCCGGCCAGCGCGTATGAAAACGGCCCGGCGCCGGTCAAGCAATCAAACACGACGCAATCGAATCCCGGAGCCATTTCGACTATGGAGCGTAAAAATTGTTCAATATCTTTTTCATCCTGAAGCGAATACGGACTGGAAATCGAAGATGAATACAAGCTTACATTTTCGGCGATAATCGGTAATTCTGAATTATTTTGCTGACCGGCCGCCTCCCCGACATTGGTCAGGAATACCAAATCTCCCCCGCCGGCGTCAAACAGAAGCGTCTTTACGCCGGACGAGCCGAGGGCGATGGCCAGGTTCAATGAGATAATCGATTTGCCTACTCCGCCTTTGCCCGAAAGAACAGTTATGGCTATTATTTTATCTATTGCCATATACCGACTGCTTCCATTTCCCATTTGGGTTTATTAATTTCGATCGGATCTTCAACCGTCAAGGCATCGGCCAAAGACTCAGGTAAGGCAACATTAAACCGACCCGGAATCTCGCGCGATCCGCTGATATATGAAAGACGCTTGCCGCTGTTGATAACCGCGGAGATTACCCCGCCCGGAGCCATTGTTTCATCGAGTTTGGTTATCAGTATTTTATCGATACTGAACTCCTGGAAAACCTCGATCATTCTGGTTACGTCGGCGGCTGGCGTGGAAGCCGATACCACCAGATGGATTTCGTGAAGTTTGGCCGCGCGGATAAGCGTGTGAAGTTCGCCAATCTCCTTGACATCGTTAGGATTGATGCCGGGCGTATCGATAAGTACTAATCCCTCGGATTGCGATCTGATAGCCATAGACAATTCCTCGGGCGTGTAGACAATTCCGCAAGGACAGCCCAGAATGCGGCAGAATGATTTTATCTGCTGGGATGAATCGGCCCGGAAATTATCGGTAGTGATTATCGCTACTTTTTCGCCCTGCCCCGCCTTATGATGGGTGGCAACTCTGGCGATTGCCGATGATTTGCCTGCACCGGTTGTGCCGACGAACATGACCACCGTGGGGCCGACGCTTTTAAGCTCAATAGGCTCGCCCGATGGTATCATCGAACAAAGTGTCTGATGAATCCTGGCCTGGATATCCGCCTTGCCAAGATTCAGGGCGTTTTCGGATTGAGCCAGACGGGAGATTATCGCGAAAGCCAGGTCTTCCGACAGGTTTTTGCCGATAAGTTTGCGGCCGGCTTCCAGCATATTAGCGGAGAAATTACCGAAAAACGATTGTGTCTTTGCCTGGCGCGAGTTTTCATCGAACACTTTTTTTAATTCGGCGATCTCCTGAACCAGGCTATCAAGCTTCTCCGATGGCGACATTCGAAAAGTTTCCGGCGCGGATTCGGTTTGAGCGATTGATTCGTTTTCGGAAGCCTCGACCGGCAATTGTTCAGGCAAATCGAACCGTGTTTTAATATCCCGTTCGACTGCCGCGGTCACTTCTATACTTTTAATATCGCCGGACATGCCTCCTTTCCTGTTCATTCGTGTTTTTAGAATGACAGCTTGTTCGCCCAATTCGTTTTTAACCTTGGTCAGAGCCTCGGTCATGGTCGGGGCGATAAACTTCTTAATTACCATCTGTCAACCTCACTGTTTTTATGCTTTCAACTTCTATTTCCGGGAGTATTTCGTTATATGATATCACCGCCAAAGTAGCGGCTATTGGTCTCGTAAACCGTTTCAATACCAACCTGATATTGGGCGATACCAGAAGTACAGGTGTATAACCCTGGACCTGCATTTCCTCAACCGCCCGGCGGATGGAATTATTAATTTGCCCGGCGACTTCAGGAGCCAACGTGAGTATCAAACCATGTTTAGTCGTCTGAATGGCCGAGGCTATTGTCCGCTCGAGTTCAGGATCCAAAGTCATCACTGTCATGCCGCCGACCGAGTTGAGATACTGCTCGGTTATCGTGCGACTTAAGCCATGGCGGCAATATTCCGTTAAAATATCCGGCTCTTTGGTTGAAGACGCGAAATCACCTATAGTCTCGATGATGGACGGTAAATCGATAATCGGGATTCTTTCCTCGAGTAAATTCTGTAAAACTTTTTGGACCACGCCAATTCCCACCAGCCCCGGAACTACTTCCTCGACTAACGCGCTGTGATCGGCTTTGATATTGGCGATTAAGTTGGCTGTTTCCTGACGGGTTATAAATTCGGCCGCGTGCGATTTGATCACTTCCGTCAAATGAGTCGCCATAACAGCCGCCGGCTCGACCACCGTATAGCCTCTTTTTTCGGCTATCGCTCTCGTATTGTCGCTGACCCACTTGGCGTTAAGGCCAAAAGCCGGTTCCAATACGTCGGGACCATCTACCGGTTCGGTGACAAAACCCGGATTTATCGCCAGGTATTGCCCCGGATATAGAAGCGATGATGAAATCTTGTGGCCGCGTATTTTTATCTGATATTCATTGGGCTTTAGCTGAATGTTATCCCGTATTCTGATCGGCGGCACCAGAAAACCCATTTCAGAGGCTATTTGCCGGCGGATCATGCTGATTCGATCCAGAAGATCATTACCCTGCGCGACATCGACCAACGGTATCAATGCGTAGCCTATCTCGACTTCCATTGGATCGACCTTTAGATATTCCTCCATTTTTTCGGGCGGCGGGAGTTCTTTGGCTTCCTGGATAACGGTCGCTTCCTGTTCTTTCTTTTTACGGGCCTGAATGGAGGTATAACCGATTAAGCCGGTAATGCCGCCGAGCATGAGAAACGGCAGGGTTGGCATACCGGGCACGATACCGAATGATGCCAGTATCATCGCGGCTACCAGGATTGCCCGCGGCTGGGCGGTAATCTGGCTGGTTAAATCCTTGCCGAGATTAGAATCAGAAGCGGCCCGGGTAACTACGATACCCGCCGAGGTAGACACGATCAGCGCCGGAATCTGGGTGACCAGGCCATCGCCAACCGTTAATAATGTATAAGTCGTCAGCGCCTGCCCGGCCGGCATGCCTTTTTGAACAACGCCGATCACGATACCGCCAATGACATTTATAAGCGTGATTAGTATGCCGGCGATAGCATCACCGCGAACGAATTTGGAAGCGCCGTCCATCGCGCCGTAAAAATCGGCTTCTTTGCTAATTTCAGTCCGCCGTTTGCGGGCATCCGCCTCGGAAAGAAGGCCGGCGTTCAAATCCGCGTCGATCGCCATCTGCTTGCCGGGCATGGCATCCAGAGTGAACCTGGCGGCCACCTCGGCAATACGGCCGGCGCCTTTGGTGATTACTACGAATTGGATAATTACCAGAATCGAGAAAATGATAAAACCAACGACATAATTGCCGCCGACTACGAAATTACCGAACGAGGAGATGACCTCACCGGCGTAGGCTTTGCCTAATATCAATCTGGTCGAGGCTACGTTTAGCGACAGTCTGAATAAAGTTATGATTAACAGCAAGCCTGGGAAAACCGACAGATCGAGCGGCCGGGTGATATACATTGTCACTAACAGGATGACCATAGAAATCGTGATATTAAACGCCAGCAGAAAATCCAGAAAACGGGGCGGCATCGGTAAGATTAATATGGCCAAAATCGCTACGACCATGACCGCCAGCACTATATCCGAATACTCGGTAAGTCTGCTAATAAAAGATTGGTTAGTGCTAATTGGCTTGGGCATCAGATTTTACCCTTAAGTTTATACACGTACGCCAGCACCTCGGCTACAGCTTTAAACAGCTTGGCAGGTATAGTCATGCCAACTTCAACCGACTTGAACAAGGCCTGCGCCAACGGCTTGTTTTCGATAATGGGCACCCCGGCATCTATGGCGATTTCTTTAATTCTGCCGGCGATTAATCTTTGACCCTTGGCTACGACAGTCGGAGCCGGCATAGTGTCGGCGTCATATTTCAAAGCGACCGCCAGATGGGTCGGGTTGGTAACTACGACATCCGCGTTCTCGACTTCCTGAAGCATTCGGGCGCGAGCCATCTCTCGCTGAATCCGCCTGATCCTCATCTTGATCATGGGATCGCCCTCATGTTGCTTCAGTTCGTCTTTGACTTCCTGCTTGGTCATCTTGAGATTCTTCTCAAAATCATATTTTTGATAAGCGTAATCGAGAATCGATAATAACAGCAGTACACCGGCGGCCCTTAAAACGATCTTGATCGAGACCTGCGCCATGAAAGACATAATTTGGCCAAGTTCCTGATCGGCTAATGGCACGTAATTAACCATTTCGCTTTTATAAGTCAGATAAGCGACGTAGGCGATAATCGCTATTTTGATACTATCCCTGACAAGGTTAAAAAACGTCTTCATCGAAAACAGCCGCTTCAAGCCCTGAAAGATATTCAGCTTGTCGAGCTTGGGTTTCATAGCTTCAGGTGAAATCCCGATTCCGACTTGCGCGACATTGATAAGGATGCCAACCAAGCCCAAAAGCATAATTATAGGGGCGATCAAAGATATCAGGTTCTTGCCGTTGGCGATAAAAAGCTCATAAAATTTCGTAACTGTCAAATCGACATTGATTTGACTGATGTTATAATGAAAGGCCTCCATAAAACCTGATAGCAAATGGGTATGGAAAAACATCAGGGCCATCACGCCTGTCAAAATAATAAAGACGGAGTTCAGCTCTTGCGACCGGGCTACCTGACCCTTTTTTCGCGCGTCCTCCCGCTTTTTGGGAGTTGGTTGTTCGGTTTTTTCGTCTTGACTGTGCTGTTCCGCCATAATCAAACCGGCCGCATGGATAAAATCAGATTGTTAAGATTGCTGTTTAATCCTTGAAGAAGCTTGGAGAAAACATAACCGATAATCGGCAATGATACGCCCATCATCATTAGTCCAACCGATATCTTCAAAGGAAAGCCTACAATAAAAATATTCATCTGAGGTACAGTTCGGGCGACAATGCCCAGAGCGACATCCAGTAAAAATAAGGTGACGATACAAGGAGCGCCCAACTTGATAGCCAGCGCAATCGTATCCACAGCCGCCCTGACTAATATCTCGCCGGTGATTTCAGTGAAGGTGATCTGCCCTAATGGTATTATCTTAAAACTTCCGATAATCGCCGAGAGCAGCAGGTGATGACCGTTCAGAGACAGAAAAATCAGCATCGCCAGTAAAAACTGGAACTGCCCGATTAGCGGAACCTGCGCTTGTGAATTGGGATCGATAACATTGACAATGCCGAATCCCATCTGAAGCCCGATAATATCGCCGGCGAATTGGACCGCGATAAATAGCAGAAGCGACGTAAACCCAAAAACCAGTCCGGCTATAACTTCTTTGGCTAAAACGGCGGTCATCGCGAATAGCTCTTTGGGTAGTTCAATGGGAGTGTTCGATAAAGTCGGCAGAAGGACAATACTGATAGTCAAAATGAGACCAATTTTCAACATTGTGGGCACATTGCGATGACCGAAAATCGGGGCGACTGTCATAATCCCGCCCACTCTTAAAATGACCAGTAGAAGTTTTTCGAATTCCAGGGCGCTAAGCTGCAACAACGACATTAAGCATATTCCTCCTTTGTCGAGGTTAATGCAAAGCTTATGCCGAGGCCTGTAATGGCTTGAAAATGTTATATGATGTTATGGATCAACGTGTTAAACATGGATTATCATGTTTTTAATAACAATAAAAAAAGCTGAAAGGAAAATTATTCCGTCTGTTAATAGAAGCTTTTTCCATCGGGTTTCTTATATATTTGATTTCGAAAGCGAAAATTATCGCGTCAGCAAAGGTATTGTACCGAAAAGCTGGGTCGTGAAGCTTAATATTGTGTTTATCATCCACGGCAAAAATATAATCAACGCCAAAGCCACCGAGATGATTTTGGGTATAAAGGTCAAAGTCATCTCATGAATCTGGGTTATCGCCTGAAGGATGGCGATAATCAAACCTATCACAAGTGAAAAAAGCAGCATCGGCGCGGCCACAATCAGCGTGGTATATATAGCCGACCTACCCAACGAGATGACATATTGCAGATCCATACCCTAAAACCTCTTCAAACCAAACGCATAATTACTCAGTGAAAACTCATGACCATCGATTTTATGATTAAATACCAGCCATCGACTAACACGAACAATAATATCTTAAACGGTAAAGATACCATGATAGGCGGCAGCATTAACATACCCATCGACATTAAAACGGAAGCCACGACCATGTCGATTATTAAAAAAGGAATGAACAGGACGAAACTTATCTGAAAAGCGGTTCTGAGTTCGGAAATTACGAAACCAGGTATTATCAAATAGGTGGGCAAATCATCCGGTTTTTCGGGTTTTGGTATACCCGATAATGACACGAACAAAGCCAGGTCTTTTTCCCTCACCTGCTTTAGCATAAACGTTCTGATCGGCTGGATGCCGGCATCGTAGGCTTGCTGTTGAGTCAGTTCTCCTTTGAGATAGGGCTGCAAACCGTTTTCGTTGACCTGACTGATAGTCGGCGCCATGACAAAGGCCGTTAGTATCAAAGCCAGCCCTACCAGAAGCTGATTGGGAGGCATCTGATTCGTCCCGATAGCTTGACGCAGAAATGAAAACACGACCACGATTCTGACAAACGAAGTTAGCATTATCAAAATTGACGGCGCCAATGTCAATACAGTCATCAATAATAAAATCTGCAGCGTAATCGATAGATCCTTGGCGTTTTCGCTTTGATCGACCTGCACCGATATTTTAGGTAAAGCGGTTTGAGCCTGGGCCAGGTTGCCCATGACTATCAAAAACAATATAGTTATCAGTACTACTTTAAAAAACTTCATTTGTTTAAAACCGATTTCAAGATGTTCTGAAAACCTTTGGGCTTATCATTTACATTTTGCAAAGATTGTACTTCTTCGGCGGATAATTCCTTTATAAAATTGACCGAGTTCTCGCCGACACCAAGCACGGAATAGGTTAGCCCGAGTTTGACAATGTACAGGCTTTGCTTTGGCGTCAAATAGGTCTTGCCGATAACCTTGATCAGATTATTGCCGCCGGGCAGCGTTCTGTTGCCGATTTTTTTCAATAAATAGACTGTGAAATATATCAACCCGATAATAATAGCCAGTGAGATAATAAGCTTGAAAATTATCGAAGCTATTCCGGAGCCGTAATTCATATTAGGCGGCGGTAATACAGTTAGCGTATCCTGGGCATAAAGCAGGCCGGGAAAGATCGCTATCAGCGCGGCTAAAAATTTCATTGAAGGGTCCTTATTCTGTCGGGACGTGAAATCATGCTCGTGATACGAACGCCGAAGTTCTCATCGATAACTACGACTTCGCCCTTGGCCAGCAATTTGTTATTGACAAATAAATCCACCGGTTCACCGGCAAGTTTGTCCAATTCGACGACGGAGCCGGGCCCAAGATTTAGAATATCCTCGATTGCCATTGATGTCCGACCGAGTTCAATGGCAATTGGCAAAGATACATCCATCAGCATATCGAGGTTTTTCGGCTCGTTGGCGGATGATCCGGTGAATTTGGCAAAACTCGCTTTTTCGACAATCGGCTCAGGTTCTGATTCTTTTGCTTCCGCTTCTTGCATCATTCTGAGCATCTCAGCTTCAGCGTCTTCCTCGTTTACATCGGATGGATTGGCCATTTTGGGGGGCTCTTCCAGTGAATCGCCCGGATCCGCTTCATGAGCCTCAGTCGCTTTATCATCCGATTTGGCAAAATCCAAATTCGGCATTTCCAGATTATCCATGCCGGGCGAAGCTTCCGCCGATCCATCAGCCGCCTTATCGGCGCTCATATCACCGGGAGAAACTTCGGGCTTTTCATTCAATTCATCATTATTCAATTGAGATTGTTCATCAGCCATAATCGACCTCACCTCGAGCTATTAATCTTTACTGCTATTTTATTGCCAAATTGTCCCGGCTGGGCGCGGAATTTTATTTTATCTCCCACGAGCACATCGATATCATTATGGGTCAGATTCTCGCATCTCAAAACGTCGCCGATTTCCATATCGATCAACTCGCGGATCGTTATGTGAGCTTCGCCTAAAACCGCTTTGAGGCTTGCCGATACCGGGATAATTCGATTAATATTATTTTTCCTATCATTTTCACTTATCATTTTTTTGTTGGCATCGATCCAATTTTGCGCGGACAGTTTGGTTACGACATCCTCGAGCGTAAGGTAAGGATAGCAAATCGTCATGATTCCCGATGAAGATTGCATTTTAATCTGTAGAGATATGACTATCACGGTTTCGCCCGGCGGCACGATTTGAATGAATTGGGGATTGGACTCAAAAGCCGACATCTTAATCTTCAGCGAGATAATATGTTCCCAGGCTCGCTCGAGCTCTTTGAAACCACGATTGACGATTTTTGACATGATCGATTTTTCGATACCAGTAAGTTCGCGTTCGGTATTGAGAGTCTTCCCCGTACCCCCAAACATTCTATCCACGAATGAAAATACCACGGAGGGATTGAAATCCAGAATACCGGCGCCATCGAGCGGCGAGACCGTGAATAAATAAGTACTGGATGGCGAAACGAGAGACATGATGAATTCCGAATATGTAATCTGGTCCACCGACAGCAAATCGATATCCACAACCGACCGGGTTATGCCGGACAACGCTGAGCCAAAATGACCGGCAAAGTTTGAGTGAAGTGATTCCAGCGTCCTCATCTGGTCTTTGGAAACGCGGTTGGGGTGTTTAAAATCGTAGGCCACAGCTTTACGGGCCAGTTCCGCGCGATCACTCGAATCTTCGAGAGCCTGGGCTTCTTCGCCGGCTGTTACCTGATTTAACAGCGCGTCAATTTCGTTTTGGGATAATATTTTGGCCATAACTACTGCAACACGAAATCCACGAAATAAATTTGATAGACTGGTTCAGGGCTTAAAATCTCCCGGAACGTCGCCAGAATTTCCTGCCGAATTAATTCCTTATCTTCGACCGTCGTTAATTGGACAATTGTCTTTGACGATAGTATCCCGATCAAAGCATCCCTTAATTGCGGTTTCTTCATGTCCAGAGGACTATGTGCCGCTTCGCCGCCGCCATGTCCGCCGCCGCCTTCTGCAGCGGCCGGGGCATCCATCTCAACACCGACTGAGACGGAAAGATAACGGCTGCCGCGAGTGCCGGCCGGATTGACAATTATATCCTCTAACAAGAAGATTTGCTTATTCACGTGCTCCGAGCTTTTAGCCGCTTCATCTTCTTCCTTGCCCGCGGTCTGATTTTGCAAAGCCTGATCGAACACCGGATCGGGTTTGATAAACTTATTGACCATGTAAAAGCCGCCACCCGCCAGTATTAATTGCGAGAGCACGATCACGATCAAATTCAGTTTAAGTCCGCTTTTTTTCTTTTTCGCCGAGGGCTTATTTTCGGTTGTTTTAATATCCGGAGCTGTCTTTTGATCGACTTCCGCCATATTTACCTCGTCTGTTTATCCCTAATTTCAATATTCTGCGTTCCACGTTTGAATTCTTTAACTTTTTCGATAACCTCATCGATCGTCTCCTTGACCATGATCTTTTTACCGGTTGTGAGGCTGATTATTGTGTCCGGAATCGATTCGATAAACTCTATCAAATCGGTGTTGATGACTAATTCCGTTTCATTCAACCTGGTTACTTTGATCATTGTCTTATCCTTGTTTTAAATGGAGGGGGAATATTCCCCCTCCATATATTATCGGTTATCTTTTGAGACTTACCAGTTCGTTTAACATTTCGTCCGAGGTCGTAATTACACGGGCGTTGGCCTGAAAACCTCTTTGAGAAACGATCATATTAGTAAATTCCTGCGCCAGGTCTACATTCGAAATCTCGAGCGCGCCGGAGGTAATCGAGGCTGACGAACCGGAGCCGGCGATGCCGACAATCGGATCTCCGGAATTCGCGGATGTTTGGTACATGTTGCGCCCAGATTTCAACAGACCGGCAGGGTTATTGAAATCGGCGATATAAATTTGAGCCAAAACTCGCGAAACGCCATTGGTGAAAATACCGGTAATAGTACCGGCGGCGTCGATTGATATATTTGACAACACACCCAATCCATAACCATCCTGAGATCGTGCCGAAGCTGTACTGGGAGCGGAAAAACCGGTTAAGCCGTCAAAGGCCGCCGATGTGCCTGCCATCAAATCGATAGTCATTAATCCGGCCCCATTATTCGGATCGATAGTCAATGTTGTCGCGCCGCCATCCATATTAAACGAAGCCAGCGAACCGTCTGAATTAAAGACGACCGAACCCGAACCGCCGGACCTGATTGTCTCGGCGCTTGACGTTTCAGCGGTCCAGAACCATCGATTATTTTCCCAGCTCTTAGTGAAAGTCAGAGTTATCGTGTGTTTACCGCCTTGAGAATCATAAGCTGTTATGCTTGTCGCGTGCTGAGTATCCTCTGTTTCAACTACAAGCGTGGATGCGCTAAGCGGGCCCGCGCCGTCGGGATCGCCAACTAAACCGCCTGAACCGGAACTGATTATAACATCGCCTCCTCCAAGATTGGAGATTCCGGTTATTATACCGGTGGTCGAATTAGTGACGAGCGCCATATTGACCGGATCAAGATCGATTCCGGTCGCATTTGGCGTAAAAACATCGACAGCCTGCAAAGTTGAAGCGGCGCCGTTATTGACCGTAAATGATGCCCCTCCAAAAATATGCTGGCAAACATCGCCGGTGCCCGAGTCGCGGATTTCAACATTGTAGACGCTTGGGCTGCCGGCATAATCGCGGGTTACCCGAACCTGTCCATCTACTATTTCGGCAGTGACACCTTGAGTATTAGTGTTTATCGCCGCCAATAAGTCGTTAATTGTCGAATCGGTGGTAAGCTGAGTCAAATTAATCCAGCTGCCGCTGTCAACCCTGATCTGAAGGCCGGTGGCGTCGGTCACGCCCAGGCTCGTACCCAGATATTCACCGCCGGTTAAATTTAAAGTCGTATTAATCGAAGGCGGGTTAGAATTGGATTCAGGATCGGCGCCAAGGTCCAAATATGTGTTTGGCGCGCCAACCGGTACTCTCGCTATCAGACCATTTTGGCCCGAACTATAATCGCCTGAGATCGTCGATCTATAAATATACATCTCAGTGGCATCGGCCAAATCGGGATAAAGATTCCAATCGAGTACGATCGAATCCTCGCCCGCGCCAACCGTGTGGCTTATCTCCGTTCCGGTTGATTGACCGAGCGCGTTAACGCCGACAATCGTATAGAAATATTGAGTTCCAGGTACAAGCAGACCGGCGCCATCGGTATTACCCGTCGTAAGCAAATCGCCCGCGGCTACATCGGTAAGTTCATTGGCATGCAAACCGGAAAGCTGTGAATTTCTGGCATTTTCGCCGGTGATTGTAATTGTATGGATTCCGCCCGAACCGTTAAGCGCGATTCCCGAAACTGATGTCACGTTTGATGTACCGGCGGACACTAATGACGCCCTGGATTCGGTTGCCCCGGCATTGAGGTTCATGCCCAATTGAATTTCGCTGGTGGCTCGCGCCGGATCCTGTTGGCCAAATGGCATCACGATATTACCGATTGGGGCGCTGGCCGGGATCGTACCATCCACGCTGGCCATCTTTCCTTGAAGGATAAAGCCGTTTGATGGATTGACCATGTTTGAATCCGAGTCAAAGCTGAAATTCCCGGCCCTGGTATAAAAATCCTGCTGACCGTTTGATAAAACGAAGAAGCCGGTGCCCTGAATAGCCAGGTCAGTGATTTGACCGGTAGTCTCCAGGCCGCCCTGCAGAAAAATATTATCAATTGTCGCTAACGACATACCTAAACCCAACTGCTGAGGGTTTGAACCGCCCGATGTCGCTGATGGACGGCCGGCCCCTTTCATTGTTTGCACCAATGCTTCCTGGAAGGTCGTCCTTCCCTGTTTGAATCCCACCGTATTAACATTCGCGATATTGTCGCCAACTACATTCATCTTCACTTGATGATTCCGCAAGCCGGATACGCCGGCATAAAGAGACGGCATCATAATTTAGTTCTCCTTCTTCTGCCCGACCAATCGGGTCGGGTAAAGAGCCTCCCCAAACGGGGACCAGCTCGATTATTGTTAACCTATTACCGCACTGTCGATTTGCGTGAATACGCCTTCTTTCATTTGATCTGTTTCCATGGCTGTAATCACGGTTTTGTTTTTGATCGAGACCACAAAAGCCATCTCGTCGAGCAAAACCAGTGATTGATCAGCGCCTTTTTTCCCGGCCGCCAAAACGGCGTTATCCAGACGGCTGACTGTTTGATCGTTCAGGCTGACTCCGCGGCGAGACAATCTTGCCAGGGCGTGGTTGGAAAATTTCAGATCGGTTTTGTTACCCAGGGCCGCGTTAAAAGCCTGCTTAAAATCAGCCGTTTGTCCTTGATTCGGCCGGCCGGGCTTTAAACCGATAGCCTCACTGGTTTTGGTTATCGCGATTTTTTCGATGCCGGAAACTGTCATTTATTCACCTCCTTTAAATTTCTTAACTACCGCTTTGTATAGCGGAATTCCTGTTTTGTACGATTTCAATAATCGTTGACAGATCAAGTTCATATCCACCGACTACCAGATAAGCCTTGCCACCGTCATATTTAACCGATTCGATTTCGCCTATGACCCGTTTAGTAACATCCACTTCCTCGCCTGTTCGGCTGGTAGCATGGACTTCGTAAGAATACTTGCCCGGGCTCAAAGCCGTGCCGCTGCTGTTGTGGCCGTCCCAGGTATAGGTATTATTACCTTTGGCTACATCATTTAGATGAATCGTCTTGACCAATGTCCCGCTTTCATCGAGTACATTTATGGTCACTGTTTCAGCCCCGGCGCTCAGATTATAACTTAAACCGACATCCTCGCCCGGTTTCAAATTAAAATCGGCGCCCTCCGCCACGACTGTCTTGCCGATCAAAGTAACCGCCATGGTGTTGGCGATAGATTGGCTCATGAGATAATTTACCTGGGAATTTGTATCCAGCGTTTCACTCATGTTCGACAACTGCTCGAGCTGGGAAAACTGGGCCAGTTGAGAAATAAATTCCTGATCCTGCATCGGTTCCAGCGGATTTTGATTCTGAAGCTGGGTTACCAGAAGATTCAGAAAATCGTTCTTACCCAGGTCTTTTGTCGAACTCGGCGCGTCGTAGCCATCCACTAATGGATTATAGAATTGCGTGTTTGATATGTAAGTCATTTCACCTCCTCTCACGCCAGTAAGTTTATTATTCCGCCATGATAAACGTTAACCTTCGCGGGCTTCATTAATTCAGAATTGATTTTTCCTTCGATTTCATCCGGCTCGTTAAATTTGGAATAACGCGGCAGATGATGACTGTCATGATTCGCGAAATGAGAACGTTGATTTGGCTGATTGCTATTTTGTCTAAAATCGCTCAAAGCTATTTCGACCTTGATGCTATCGATTTTTAATTCATGCTTTAACCTGGGCAGGTCGGCATCCAGAATCGATTTGACCTTCGAGTTATCGACCTGCAGCAGGGCTTTTATTTTCTCCCCTTCGTATTCAAAATCGAGTTTGATCTTGCCCAGGCTTTCCGGTTTCAGATTGATAGTCATCCTGGTATACTCGGGCGCGGTCTCGAATTTTGATTTTATCTGACCGATAATTTTCTCGGCTCTGTCTAAATTATCACCGGCCGTACTTTTTCCGGGCAATGGCTCGGCGCTTTTAACATAAACAGGCGTGTCCGATGTTCTTAAATTCAATTGTTGAACCAAATTGGTCTCATTTATTGACCGATTTGAAGAACTGCCGGCGTCTTTCGCTGTCTGGACTATCTCGCTGGCTTTGGCGCTGGAATAATCAAAAGCCGTTTTTTCAGTCTGATCAATTTTAGCATCGGGCTTGTTTTCAGCCTTTACATCGATACGATTCTCCTGGTGTAGCGAATTATTGTTCTGATTAAAGTTGAATTTTTCCTTCGGTCCAATCGCGGATCGATCCAAAATTCCATCGATCTTATTTATTTTGCCGGGAAAAATCGAATTGTCTTTAATAATAAATGCGCTTTTATTATTGAATCGAATACTATTTAGCAAATCGATTTCAGGGCTGGAAAAGCCCGCTTGCCGGTCAGACTGGCTGGTATTGGTGATTGTCTTATATACGACTTTGATATCATCGAAATCTCCCGCCGCAATAAGCGATTTGAGATCAAAAAGTATGTATTTTCCGGTTTTATCAGCCATTGTAATTGGCTTAAACATCGAATCAGGCTGTTTCGAAATGACGTCGGACTTTATCTGAACAATGATATTATCGGGATAGTTTTCAGTTATCTGTTTCAACTGCTCGACCGGCGCTTTAAGCTCAATCAAATTATTGTTATGATCAAATGCTTTAATATCTATCGCCGCCTGATCATGGGTTAGCAATTTATCGATTGCAAACGATAATTTTGTGTACAATGATAAATCAATTAATTTCCCTTGATCGATACAGTCGAAATTTTTGGTTAAGTTTGTTTCCGCCGGATTGGTTATAATTGCAGCCGCGGGATTGGTATCGGGAAAGCTCAACGATGGCTTGCCAACCTGATTTAAATTTCCTAGAAGATCAAGATCGGTGTTCATCTTATTATTATTTATCAGGTTCTGATCGATATTAAGCGTTACCGTCACAACCTGAGATTTCACCATATCTCTAATTTCATTAGCCTGTATCGATGAAGATTCAAATGCCTCCACGGGCTGATTAGGATAAGTTTGTTCTGTTTGTTGAATATTGCTATTCAATGCGATTTGATAAGGATTCGAGCCTATATTTTTTTGATCCACATAAAAAGGCATTTCGCCATTAGCGTTTTTGGATTTATTGGCAATTTCAGGAAATAATAAAACGGGCAATGCAAAAGCCGAGCCGGCGTCTGCAGTTTCCTGTTTCCCGGAATTCGCTTCGCTCGATAGCAAGGCCAGAAAATCTTCAAAACTAACGCTGCCGGATTTTTCGGTTTTTTCTGATACCGCGGGATTAGTCTGATCTTTCCGGTTGATGAAATAATTCGCCAGCGCGGCTATGTCAAAAAACATCTGTCCCAATTTATTGCCCTTCCAACAGCATTTTGGATATTTTGGCCGACCGCCCGGGCGGCAAAAACTCCAGCACTAAACTGGCGTTACCGGATTTCATTTTAGGTAGCAAAGCGACTATCAGTGAATCCTGCATCTGGCTGAAAACCTCGGCAACTTTCTCCTGGTCCATGCCATCATATATTTTTGCCAGGCCGTACATGCGATCTTCTTCCGCTTTGCTTTTTCTCGCCAGTAATTTTTGTATTTCGTCTTTCAAGGCTTCCAGCCTGGTTTTTTCGGTTAAAAGCGAATCTTTTTGTCTCTGTAAATCATCGATCTCGCCGGTTACCTGCTGCCGCGCTTTACTGACCGCGTTTTGCATCGCGCCTGTTGGCGATTGTGTCTGCTCCCCCGTGCCGGCCGTATCTAACGCTACCTGCTCGATTTTGGCTCTGACGACTTTCAAACTCTGTTCGGGACTTAGTCCGGCCATCGACAGGAAAAGGAACATATAAATCCCCAAATTAAGCACCGTCGCCAGAACGTAAACCAGTATTCTAAAAACAAACTTCATCGTTTAAGCACATTTTCCCGCAATCTAATTAAGCAAGCCTTATGCCGGATCGGACATGAACTTATAACATATATTAATTTAACAAGTTACGTTACATTAATGGGTCTGGCCAAATTTCCATTTATTAAACTTTCAGAAAAATTTTCCTCAAGTTGACGGCAGTTATTTCCTGCTAAAAATACCTTGATTTTAAAGTGATTTGGGTATATATTTTTAAATTAAACCTCTGAGCGGTTGGGTGGTACTACGAGTCGAAGAAGGAAATAAATCAGTTATCATTCAAATAATCCAGGAAAGAAAAACTATGAAAAGCAGAGCTGTAGTATTGACAGTATTGATATCTATCATTCTGCCAACAATCTGTTTCGCCGGACAGATAAGTCCGCAACTTCAAAGCCAAATTGAAAAAGCAAAATCCGGTCAAATGCATAAAATCCTGCTCGCTTTAAACGAACAGGCTGATATTTACGCTCTTGATCAACAACTCAAATCCCAGAAGGCGACTCTGGCCCGACGGAATTATCAGGTTATCTCGGCTCTTCAAGAGGTGGCGACCCTTACTCAACCCCGAATTCTGGCCATTTTGGATGATTACAAGGCAAAAGGCCAGGTACAAAATGTCAAGCCGTTCTGGCTGGCCAATCTCATAGCTTTAGAAGCGACCGAATCGGCGATCAATGCTTTAGCCAACCTCGATGATATCGGCAAAATTACGATTGACTACCCAATTGAATTAATTGAGCCGATTGAAAATATTAAACCTGCCCGACCTGATAATCTTATTGCCGGCGTCGAGCAGGGATTAGTCGCCATTCACGCTCCGGAGGCTTGGGCTCTGGGTTATACCGGCGCCGGCCGGGTTGTCTCGAACCTCGATACAGGCGTTGATGGCACACATCCGGCGCTAGCCGCGAGATTCCGGGGTGATGTCGATGGTGATGGTGATAATGATGAGAGTTGGTATGACCCATATACTACCCCGCCCTGGACCTTTCCGCGGGATTCCGGCACGCATGGTACTCATACGATGGGCACGATTTGCGGCCGCACTCCTGATGGTGATACAATCGGTGTAGCTATTGACGCTCAATGGATTGCTTCGGCTTGCATTGATAGAAGCAACGATCTCTACCGGACCATCGCCGACGCGCTGGCGGCTTTCCAATGGATTGCCGATCCCGATGGAGATCCCCTGACTCAGGATAATCCCGATGCTTGCGGTAATTCATGGGGAATTCCCGATGGCTATTTAGCCGATTGCGATGAAACTTTTTGGGTCGCTATCGATAATGTCGAAGCGGCCGGTACGGTAGTAATCTTTTCGGCCGGCAATGAAGGTTCAAGCGGCCTGCGCTCACCGGCTGACCGGGCATCGACCTATTACAATTGTTTTTCCGTAGGCGCTATCAATGGCAACGACCCGGCTTATCCGATTGCCTATTTCTCGGCGCTCGGACCATCGGAATGCGCTGCCGGCGATCTGGCTATCAAGCCTGAGGTTGTCGCTCCCGGTGTCAATGTCAGAAGTTCAGTTCCCGGCGGCGGCTACGCGCTGTATAACGGCACTTCCATGGCTTCCCCGCATGTGACAGGCTGTGTAGCGGTAATTCGTCAGGCTAATCCTAATCTTGATGCTAATACGATTAAAGAAATTTTAATGGCTACCGCCGAAGATTTACCCGAAGCCAGTCCTAATGGCGAAGACAACACATTTGGACATGGCCTGATTAATCTTTATCAAGCGGTGCTTTTCGCCCAAGGTTATGGCAATGTCGATGGCTACATCACTGACGCTTCGACCTCCGCGCCAATTCCGGGCAAAGTAAACGTAATGGGCTTGCAGGTCGAAACACACGCCAATCCTGCCGGATATTACATTCTCGGCCTGCCGGCGGATACGACATTCAATCTTAAGGCCTCCTATTTTGGTTATTTGCCACAACAACAATCGGTCTACGTAATCGAGGATGAAACGACGAATTTGAATTTTAGCTTAACGCAAGCGCCATCGGCAATGCTTCAAGGTACGGTTAAATCTGTCACTGATGATAACATAGCTAACGCGGAAGTTTCGATACTCGATACGCCAATTCCACCCGAAACGACCAACGCGAGCGGATTCTATCAATTCGCGACTGTACCTTCCGGGTCTATGTATCGTGTACAAGTAAAAGCTCTTGGCTACAGCCAGGGATTGGATTCGATTTTAGTTCAAAATGGAATCACTAATATTCTGGATTTCTCGCTCTGGCCGGCTGAATCGTTTGAATACAGCAATGGCGGCTATTCGGGCGCCGGTCAATGGCAGTGGGGCGTGCCAACTTATGGACCATCATCAGCCTGGTCCGGCACGAAACTCTGGGGAACCGTTCTTGATGATGAGTACGCGAATAATGTCGATGATAACCTGATAAGCCCCGAGGTGTTTATATCATCATCGAATGCGCGACTTGAGTTTTATCACTGGTACAACACAGAAATTAGCTATGATGGCGGCAATGTAGCCATTTCGACGAATGGCGGGATCAATTGGACCGTAATTACTCCGGATGGCGGTTATCCTGATGCCGATATCTCCGCTTTTGATAATCTGGAGCCGGGTTATACCGGTTCCAGCGACTGGACGCCTGCGTCATTTGATCTGTCGGCTTATAATGGTCAAAACGTATCATTCAGATGGCGTTTTGGGTCTGATGGTTCTCTAACCGCGGCCGGTTGGTATATCGATGATGTCGTTATTATTGGCGCGACACCTCCCGAACCGCCGGATATGTCTTATGATCCGACTTCTTATAATGTCTACACTGCTCCCGGCGGCGTCGAAATCCGTAACCTGACTATTACGAATGACGGCGATGGTCCATTGTATTTTATGCTAGATACCGAAATGTATAATCGTCTAAACCTTAACAATGGCAAACAGATTCCAATAAACACCCGGCAATCTCTGCCTGATCCAATCGGCTATCATCCGGCATCCGCTAAAGCCGGTGCCGAACCGTATTACCCGCCGGTAGTTACCGATCAGGGCGGACCGGATATCTATGGCTATAGCTGGATCGATTCGGATGAATCGGGTGGACCGGCTTATTCATGGGTTGATATCACCTCGGTTGGAACTATTATCGAAGGTCTTGAGGATGATACGAATACCGGGTCATTCTCAATCGGCTTTACCTTCAATTTCTACGGCAACGATTTCAGCTCATTCAGATTCTGTACTAACGGCTTTGTGTCATTTACATCAACGTCATCCCCTTACAGCAATGGTATAATCCCGACCAATGGTTCCGAACCGCTAAACCTGGTCGCGCCGTTCTGGGATGATCTTGATTTTAGAACCAGCGGTACGGCTTATTATTACACCAATAATTCGGATAGTCTGGTTGTGTCATGGGTAGATGTGCCGCATTTCAGTTCAGGCGGACCTTATACGTTCCAGATAATCCTTCAGAGTAATGGCAAAATTACTTACCAGTACCAAACGGTAAATGACCCCGTTAATTCAGCGACTATCGGTATTCAAAATAGCGATGGCTCGGATGGTTTGCAGGTTGCCTATAATGCCGCTTATCTGCATAATAGTTTGGCGGTCAATCTTGCCGCTTCGCCGATATGGCTTTCCGTTTCGCCGGCTTCCGGCACAGTACCACCGCATGATGAATATATCGCGACCGTCAGATTCGATGCCGCCGATTTGGATTTAGGAGTCTATCTCGGCAACATAAATCTTGGCGGTAACGATCCGGCTCAGCCCGATGTTAATATTCCGGTCAATCTGGAAATCGGCCTTCAGCCGATGCCGCTTATCGGTTTAAACGTCAGTTCGATCGTCGATACCGTTTTCGCGGGCTATACCGGCGATTTCGAGTTACTGGTATCAAACATAGGGTTGCTCGATCTTACCTACACCCTCAGCGATAATCGTACCTGGATTTCCGAATCTCCCGTAAACGGTGTAGTAGCGCCATCCACGACCGATACCGTAACCATAACTTTTAACGCCTCCATGCTGCCAAACGGCAATTACACGGGCACAATCACGGTGGGTTCCGATGATCCGACTAATCCTCAAATAAATATACCGGTTCAGTTGGCGGTTATCACGGCTGTAATACCGGATATACAAATAACCCCAACCACGCTTGAGGAAACGGTAACTACTGGCACGTCCGGTACGGTGGATTTATTGATCGGCAATAACGGTATTGGTGTACTAAGTTATAGTTTGTCAGACAATCGCAGCTGGCTTCTGGAACAACCGGATAACGGAAATGTTGCTGAAGGTGAAGCCCCGGATACAATCCAAATCACTTTAGATGCCTCGGCTCTGACTCCAGGAACTTATGCCGGCACGATCACTGCCGCTTCCAACGATCCCGATGAAAGTACAATCAATATCTCGGTGGTTTTGCACGTTGTTGATGAATCAACCTGTGACTACGTACCGGGTGATATAAACGGCGATGGCAATGCTATTGGCGGCGATATTACCTATGGCGTGAATTTTTTCAGGGGCGGACCGCCGCCGCCGGACATTTGTCAACTTGGCAGCGGAACCATGCTATTTGTTGCCGGCGATGCTAATGGTGATTGTTCCTTTACTGGTTCGGATATTACATATCTGGTCAACTTTTTCAGAGGCGCTAATACATCGATATTATGGTGCGATCAACTTCCCCCCGCTAATCCCCCCATTAGCGCCAAACCGGAGGATTTCATAGCTCCGGAAATTCAGCTTACTCCGCAAAAGGAAATAAAAGAAGACGCGACTGCCAAAAAGAGCAATCGATGAATTCTTAAATGCGCGGATAGAATTCTTTAAAGTCAAGTTCGCGACATCCCCCCAAATTAAAAGCCCTGTCCGATAAATCGGACAGGGCTTTTGCCAGGGAGTAAAAACAGGATTTCAATTATTATTTTTCAAACCTTGCCTTTCCAGGATAATTCGGGAACATGAGTGCCGGCCGCGAATTCATCCAGTTCGCGATTCTCTTCCCGATTGACGTCTTGCAGATAAGTGGCCAGATGTCTGCTTTTGAGCTTTTCGTATTTCTTTTTTTCTTTCGAAGCTTCGAGCAACTCATTTTTGGCCTTATCGACATCCCGTTCAGCCAGGTTTACCTGCTTGGTCTGCTCCAAAACATCCCGAGACAACTTGTCGATATATCTTTTTGCTATTATCAATTGAATGATATTAATCTTACCCGGCTTCCTGACTCCATATATTGAGAAATACCTGTTTCTGGTTTCGGTAGCTGTAATCAACTTGTTCTTTTCGAGATATAAATAGGCTTGTTTGGCGGCTAATTTCATTCGCTTGTTCTGTTCAAGCTGATCTTTGAATCTTTTTATTTTCTCAAGCCTGAAATTAAACTTTTTCATCTTCTTGAGAGCCCGTTAATATATTCTGTAATTGAGCTAATGTCTGGTCGAAATCGCTTTTTTCATCAATCGCCTGTTTCAAGAAATTATTCAATTTGTCCATTCTCTCGACCGCGAAATCTATTTTTTGTGACGATCCCTTTACATAGGCTCCGATATTAATCAAATCCTCGGCGCTTTGAAAATCAGCGATGACATTTCTGCACCGTCCGGTAATTTCCATATGTTCCCTAGAGACGACATCAGGCATCAACCGGCTGATTGAACTCGAAACGTCAATAGCGGGGTAATGATTTTTAGCCGCCAGATTTCTGGACAATACGATATGTCCATCCAATATTGATCTCGTGACATCGCTTATCGGTTCGGACAAATCATCGCCCTCGACCAGAACGGTATAAAAACCGGTTATGCTCCCATTTTTCGATTGACCGGCTCGTTCCAGAAGCCTGGGAAACAAAGAAAATACCGATGGCGTATAGCCTCGGGTTGTCGGCGGCTCGCCGATTGACAAACCGATTTCGCGCTGACCCATAGCCACTCTGGTCAAGGAATCAACCATCAAAGCGACATTTTGTCCCTGGTCCCTGAAATATTCGGCTATTGTAGTGGCCAGCATCAAACCTTTAATTCGCAGAAGCGGCGATTCATCGGAAGTAACGGCGATCAGAACCGATTTCTTGAGTCCTTCGCGCCCCAGATCTTTCTCTATAAAATCGCGCACTTCCCGGCCTCGCTCGCCGACAAGGCCGATCACATTAACATCGGCCGATGATGATCTGGCGATCATACCCAACAGAACGCTTTTGCCGACTCCCGAACCGGCGAAAATCCCGATCCGTTGACCTAGCCCCATGGTCAAAAAACTATCGATAGCCCTGATCCCGGTATGCAGATGTTTGACTATCCTTTTTCTTTCCATGGGCGGCGGCGAACCGGTATTAATAGGCCGCGTATGCTGACATAAAAGCGGTATGCCGCCATCGATAGGATTGCCCAGACCATCGAGGACTCGCCCTAAAAGTTCGGGGCCGACCGGCGCTACGAGACGCTTGCCGCTGGCGGACACTATCGCCCCGGGACCGATACCGGCCATTTCTCCCAATGGCATTAGGTAAATACAATTATCCTTAAAGCCTACAACTTCTCCGGGAATTCCACCTTCAGGCGTATATATCGCCACTTGATCGCCGACCTTCAGCGCCGGGCCGGTAGCTTCTATTATAATTCCGATAACCCGCTTGACAGTGCCTTTTTGATTAATCGTTTGAACCGAACTTATGATACCTTTTATTTTGCGGGTTTTCTCCAACAAATCGTTCATTAATTCAAAAGCTCCATGTGTTGTTTAATCTTTTCCAGTTGCGTTTCGATACGGCCGTCTATGACTGATCCTTCGAACTCTACCAGGCAGCCGCCCCGGTTGATATTCTGATCCGGCTCCAGCACGAACGTGTATTTACCGTCAAATTTCTTATTCATATTTGGCAGATAGGCCTTGATCGTTTCATAATCCGTTGGATTAATTTTGATTTGAACGGTCCCCGCTCCGGCCAATAAATTAATGCACTTATCGACATTGGTTTTAATTATATCCGGAACCATGGTCACGGCTTCCCCGATAATTTTTTCGGCCAGGTGAACCGACATATCGATTGCCACTTTTTCTATTTCCTCGAAAAATTTGGCACTCGATTTATCGAATTCCGTCAGCACATTATTGATAAGCCGGGTAACCTGTTCAGCCCGATTATTTGCTTCAGCCAGGCCTTCGGTTTTGCCCTTCTGATAACCCAGATTATAGGCTTTATCGGTTTCGGTTTTTAGTTTGCTTTCGGAAATTTCGGCAGTTTCCGTCGAGAGCGTTTGCCCCGGATTCGTCTGATTTATCCCGGGGACGCCGTTTGCCGATACTGTCTCCGAAAGATTTGACGGGTCCGGTGTTTTCGTCTGAAGGCCAGGTCTGTTTTCTAAACCCGAACTGCCGGCTGAAGAAGATCGGTTAGACCTATGCTCGTCCTTTTTTTTTTGCCTTATCTTCGCGGCCGGATCAAATTGGGCGAAATCAATGGCGGAATACTTCGCTGATTTATTTATCTTCTCCTGGTGTTCATAGATAATGTTATTTTCATCGATATACTTATATTTTTTTATCAGACGCTTAAACAACCAGTTCCTCTTTTCCACCGCGGCCGGCCACGATTATTTGGCCTTCGTCCTGAAGTCTTCTGATTGTCTCCACGACCCTTTGCTGGGCCGCTTCTACATCAGTTAACCTCATTGGGCCCATAAACTCGATCTCTTCCTTAATCATAGACGCGACTCTTTCGGAGACATTCTTAAATATTTTTTCTTTTACATCATCACTGGCGGCTTTCAATGAAATAGCCAGATCCTTCGTCTCAACGTCTTTAAGCACTCTCTGAACCGAACGATCATCCAGAAGAATAATGTCCTCAAATACAAACATGAGGTTTTTGATTTCCGCCGCCAACTCCGGATTTTCCGCCTCGATTGTTTCCAGAATCGCCTTTTCCGTGGAAGTTTCCATGAGGTTAAGTACCTCGGCGACTGTCTTGGTGCCGCCGGAAATAGATAAGTCGCGCGTGCCGACTTCCTCGAACTGGCTTTCGAGAACGCCCTCGAGTTCACCTATAATCTCCGGCGATATTTTTTCCATCGTCGCCATTCTTAAAGCAACCTCGGCCTGCACCTCGGGCCCCAAATCCGAAAGAATCTGGGCCGCCTGATTATGAGCCAATTGAGTCAAGATCAGAGCGATTGTCTGTGGATGTTCATGTTGGATGAAATTTATCAGTTGCTTGGGATCGATATTTTTTATTCTGGCGAAACCGGTTGTTTTAAGCGATCCCTCCAGCCGCTTAAGTATCTCGACCGCCTTGGTGTGACCTACAGCCGATTCGAGCAAATTCTTGGCGTATTCCACGCCGCCCTGATTGATATACTGCTGAGCGGTAATAACTTCGGAAAACTGTTTGACTACATCGCTTTCGAGTTGGGGGGCAACATCTTTAAGATTGGCTAATTCAACGGTTATTTTTTCTATCTCAACTTCGGTCAGTTCTTTCAATATCTTGGAGGCGACATCCGTACCCAGGCCAATAATAAGTATCGCTGATTTTTGAGCGCCGCTTAAATCTTCTACTTGTACGATTGCCATATTACTGCTCTGCCATCATGGTTTTTATAGCCTTGGCTATTTCCTCCGGATTATCTTCCGCGATCTTTCTGATATGATCGATTAGCTTCGGTTCCTTGGACAGCTTTGGGATTAACTCCGCCGCCTTACGCTGAACCTCCGCTTGAGCATTCTGAAAACGTCTTCGGGCCATACGTTTATCCTGCCATTCTTTATAAACATTCCGCATTTTCCACAAAATGAATAATACTATTAATACTACTGCTCCTTTTATTCCTATTCCCATCCAATATTGGATTTTCTCATCCCGTAAGAAACGCTGTTTTTCTTCCCAATCATCCTGAAAGGTTTCAAATGGGATATTGGCTACTTCGATAATATCATGTCTATCGTCAGAGTATCCAACCGAACCTTTCACCAGTGCGATTAACTTATCTATTTCCTCTTGTGTTCTCGGCACGTATTGGCGTTCGGTTTTGCCGCCTGTGCCTTTTACCATCTCATATGAACCATCGAGTGAAACGGAAATATTAAGATGAGTTATATTGCCTACCTGGTTAACTAAATTTTCGATCGTTTTATTAACTTCATAATTTCTTATGGTATTTTTCTTGGAATTCGATGTGTCTTTTTTTCTATCGGGATTGGCGCCGTCGGTTTCCGTGCCTTTTTCCTCGCTGATTTCCTCTGACCTGACGGCTATGTTATCCGGATCGTACGATTCCACGGTTCGCTCGACCTGATCAAAATTCAATGCAGCGCTTACGCGAACGATAGACCGGTTCGAACCCAGTACGCCATCGAGCATACTCTGGGCTTTATTTTCTAAATAATTCTCCACATTTTTTTTCATATCCAGCTGGTTGGATGACAGAGTCGCCAACTTGTCATCACTGTGAGGAGCGGATAAAAGTTTGCCGGATGAATCGAGTACAGTAATATTTTCCGGCGCCAATCCTTCCACCGATGACGCGACCAGGTAAATTATGCCTTCGATCTGTCTTTTGGAAAGCGGGAGGTTGCGGTTAAGATATAGAACGATGGACGCGGTGGGCTCTTTAGTGTCCTCTTTAAACAGCCTGGCTTCAGGGATAACCAGATGAACACGAGCCGTCTTGATTTCCTCCAGGCGGCTTATCGTTTTGGCCAATTCGCCTTCCAGAGCCCGACGGAAATTCACTTTTTGCAAAAATTCGGTCATACCCAGGTTAGTCTGGTCAAAAATTTCATAGCCGACAATACCGCTTTTAGGCAAACCCGCCGCCGCCAGATCAAGGCGCACCTGTTGAACGGCGCCGGAGGAAACAAGTATCGAGGTCCCGCCATCGGACAGACGATAAGACACTTTATTCTCGCTAAGGTAATCGACTACTTCCCCGGCTTCAGCCGGTTCCAGATTGCGGTAAAGCACGCTATAAGTCGCCTTCATTAACTGGTTGCTTAAAACATACATCACAATCATCGTGAAGCATACAGAGCTGATGATCGCGGCTTTTCGCGAACCGCTTAAACTATTCCACCAGGGCAGAAATTTGGTCTTTAATTTTTCCAATAAATCTTTAAACATAATTACACCGACATCCTCATCATCTCTTGATAAGCCTCGACTAATTTATTGCGAATTTCCATTACCAGTTCCAGCGCGACCCCGGCTTCCTCGGCGGCAATCATTACATCATGAATTTCCGTCACATCACCAAGCGCGAACTTTTCGGCGATATCGGCCGCCTGGGCTTCCAAATCGTTGGTGTTTACCACCATCTCCTTTAAAACTTCCGGAAAGCTGGCAACTTTCTCATCTTTTTCTGTTTTATTGACAAGGGAGGCGAAATTGGGAACTACCTGCCTTGCGTATCCCGGCAATATTTTAGTCATTGCTTAAACTACGATATCGATGAATTGCCCCGGACGATTTCCGATATCCGGGATTTTATTGGTTTGGGATAATTCCGATAATTTGAATTTGCCAAATAGCTGTTTAATCTGCGCGGTCTCAGCCGATGATAGCAATTTGGCCGGTTGAACCTGGCCGGTCATTGTCGTTTTCGGCGATATCTCGGGCTTAATGTTTTTGGTATCGGGCTTGTTAATGTTGATCGATTTTTGATTGCTTTTGTCTTGAATCAAACCCCGATTATTGTAAATCCCTACAGAATCAATCCTCATTTTATCTCCCAAATTAAATCTCCAGCGCGTCCATCGCCATGGATTTGGCTGACCGAACGACGCTGACATTCGCTTCATACGCCCGGGATGCCGACAACATGTCTACCATCTCGGAAATCACGTTGATATCCGGCATCATGACATTGCCGTTTTCATCGGCATCAGGATGACTCGGATCATAGATGACTTTAAATGCTTCAGGTTCAACTACTACTTCCTCACCGGAAACAAATGGGATTTTGCCTTCCTTACTGCCGCCGACAGGAGAGTTGGCTATATGCTTGATATTCGTGCGAGTCAAATTTCTGACAGATCGATTAAGCGCCTCGGTGAAAGTCGCTTTTTGAGGATCTTCGGAAAACACGACCTTTCGCCGTTTGTATGGCGTGCCCTCCGGCGTCCTCGTAGTTTCGACATTGGCGATATTTTCAGCGACGGCGTTCAACTGTCGGCGCTGGGCCGATAATCCCGCCGAGCCAAGATCAATAATCGAGAACAATCCTTTCATAATTATCTCTTACCCCTGATTACGATTTTAAGAGAATTAAATTTCCTCGTTATCATTTTCGTGCCATACGAATACAAAATCTGATTTTCGGCCAGCTCCGCCATTTCTTTGTCTATATCAACATTGTTAACCCCGGATGAATTAGTCTCATCCATATTGGTCATGACCTTTATGCCCTTGGGCGTGCCGGCCGGCGGTAGATGGCGCTCATTAGTCACGGTCAGTTCGATGCCATTCTTTTTTAAGGCCGCCTGCATTTCATTTTTAAAATCTATGGATTTGCTTTGATATCCAGGTACCGAGACATTCGATATATTGGAAGCCGTAAGCTTCTGGGATGCCGAGGTGACCTGCAAAAGCTGTTTTAGAAGTGGAATCCCGACTTTGTTTATTACCTGGTCTTTAATAATCATACTTCTACCCAAGCTTAATTTCAGCAAAGGTTATGCCATGCTTACGGATTTGGGCTGATTTCTTTAACCTGTTTATAGGTAATTGATTAGCCGCATTAATAGTGAACTGATCTAAAAACTATTTAAGCTTATATGGAAAATATTTCCTCTAAAAACCTATAAAAAATTCAATCCAGTGTTTTTATATACGGGTTATGATATGAATATCTTAAGTTCCGGCGGGCGATGGTTATAGCCCTGATGGCGTTTGGATCATAGAGTCTTGAGGCGACACGAAGTTATTATCGATCAGGTTTTCTGGTTCAAATAAAGATTCTTCCCGATCCAGCACGACAATATCTACCCGACGGTTTTTAGCCATGTTCTCCGGCGTGTCATTGGGCGCGATTGGCCGATACTCGGCATAGCCGACCGCCGATATCCTTTCCGGCGGAAAATTCAGCTTATCGATTAAATATCTCAAACAAACCGCCGCCCGCGAGGCCGACAGTTCCCAGTTCGATGGATACTTTTCGGTATTGATCGGAATGTTATCGGTGTGCCCCTCAACTCTAATGTCGTTAGGGATTTTTAAGAGCTGCACCGAGATCAAATCAAGAATAGTCCGGGCTTCCGGTTTTAATTCAGCCTTGCCGGGATCGAAGAAAGCCGATTCACTGATATGAATGACAAGTCCTCTGGTTTGTATTTCTGTGTTCAATTGCGTTTTTAGATCAAGCTGGACCGATATCTTCCTGATCTGTTCCTCTAAAACGCCTAAATTGCCATTCCTAAGAAGCCTGTTCACGATCAGCCCCGAGGATAAATCCCTGGCTGATGCCGGCTTCATTTCGGGGCCTTTGAACACTGATGTTAAAGCGGATGTCATTTTGCCGAATTTTTTCGAGTCGACCTGGGATATAGAATACATGACGATAAAAAAAGCCAGCAATAATGTAATCAGATCAGCGTAGGTTAGAAGCCATCGCTCCAGGTTTTCGTTATCCTCATAATCTCTTTTTCTGCGGTTAAACAAAGGCGCCTGCCCTATTCATTCATTCGTTGCTTGGGAGTAATAAACGATAAAAGTTTATTTCTTATCGTCCGCGGACTTTCGCCGGATTGGATAGATATCATGCCTTCCAGGATCAACTCCAAACCCTCGGATTCTTTCTGGTTTCTAAAACGGAGCTTATCGCTCAGGGGCAGATAGCATAAATTCGCCATGGCTATTCCCCACAGGGTCGCGATAAAAGCCCCGGCAATAGCTCCGGCTATTCGGCTGGGTTCTTCGACCTGCGACAAGGCGTGAATCAAGCCCAAAACAGTTCCTATAATACCGAGTGTCGGCGAAAAACCGCCAAGCTTCTGAAAAAACTTAATACCGGTCTGGTGACGTTCGCCGATATAGGCCATTTCGGTTTCGAGTATATTTCGCATCTGAGTGACTTCCGTACCATCGATTACCAACTGAATGGCTTTTTTGAAAAAGGGGCTTTTCATTTGTTGAAAATTCTGTTCCAGTCCCAGTATTCCCTCACGGCGCGCCTTTTCCGCCAGGTAAACGATTTTGTCTATCACCGACAGGGTATCTGAATTAGTCCGGGAAAAGGCTATCTTCAACAATTTAGGTATATTTGTCAAAGTCCTTAGGGATGTCGTAATAGTCGCGGCGCCAAATGTACCTAAAATCACGATAATTAGCGCCGGAAAATGAAACAATGCCGCCAAACTCCCGCCTTCCATCATGAAAGCCGAAACTACGGCGCCCACGCCCACAATTAATCCTGCTAAAGTCGCGATATCCATAATTTTTCAGGGCTTTTTAAGCCTGTCTATGTTATCGGCTTATAAGTAAACTGATTTAGCAAATGATTTGCCGCCGCTAAAACAGATAGACGTTTTATAGCTTACTTTCGATTGAGAACGCGGTGAGATGTTAAAATAATAGTTTTATGTCGCGCTGTTACTTCAAGAATATCATACGCTTGGTCGTCGCTTCAGCTTTAGTCGTCAGCCTGTAAAAATATACTCCCGATGTAGATAGATGCCCGTTACTGCCGCGACCGTCCCAGATTACCGAATATTGGCCGGCTAATTGATATTCATCGACAAGTTTTATTATGTTTCTGCCGAGAATGTCATAGACCTCTAAAGTCACCTGGCTGTTTTCAGGCAGGAAATAGCGGATTTCGGTCCGGAAGTTAAACGGGTTGGGGAAATTCTGTAGAAGCTTAATCGCGTCCGGGATCTCAATAAATTGTTCCTCAACATCGACTGTCTCGCCAAATATATCCAATATCTGAAATAGAATATCGCGCGATTCTATAGTCTCAATATAATATAACGGAAATTCCAGGATAGCGGTTTTATAGATATCCGTCCGGTGAATAACGGCCACAGGCAAACCATTATATTTCGACGTATCCGGATTAATCGCTTGATAGCGGTATATAACTTCCGAGGAATCTTTAGGTATCAAGGCGCCGATACCGAATAATCGATTGGTCAAATTTTCAAACGGAGCGACTATCCTTTCCGCCTTGAAAGCGGCAATTTTAAAATCCGGCATTCCCGGCCGATTCGCCAGTCCACCCGTAAATTCGGTGCTGCCAATAGACGGGTAATCTATCCCTTGAAGATTGAAATATTTATCATAAAAATCGCCTTTATCAAACTTCACTGACCCTTCAAGCAGATCATTATTGATAATCCTTGTACCCGCGATAATCAATTTGCCTCCGGCGTCAAGGTAATCTGAGAATAAATCAAGATATTCCGGCCGGTCGAAACGAATTCGCCCCGGAATAATTTCCTTGCACCAAATAATAGTCGAATAAGGCGAGAGTTGCGGCAAATCCGGAGGACATTCATAGACAATAATATGCTGATAATTTTCCAGCATAGATTCATAAAAAACAGCCATCGAATCATAATCGGGATTGGCCGGACCATCGATATTGGCATTGACAAGCATAATCCCGGAATCAAAAGCCATCGGTATGACAGACACGGAATCGGAGCAATACGACAGGTTGCCATAAATATCTAACGCTTTGATTTTATACCGATAACGAAGGCCATTATTTAATCCGGCATCGATATAGGCGGTAGCGCTGACAGTGTCGATTATTTTGGGTTCTTCGGTATCTGTATAATACCTGTAAATAATATAGCCCTTCAAATCATCATCGCTATTAGCCCGCCAATCGAGTTCCGCGCGCGCGTTACCGCCTTTAATCGCTAATCCTTCCGGCGTTTGAGGTTGGCCGGAATTGATAATTATTTCGGGCGAAACACCACCCTCAATTCCGTAAATATTAGCGGATTTTATGACATAATAATAAACCGTATTATCTAAAACGGCATTATCGACAAAAAAAGTGTCAGTGAAATTAACCGGCGTGATCGGTACGCGGTCATATAAGCCGGATTCGGTTCCCCGATAAATACGATAATCACCCAGCAAACTATGATAGCACCGATTCCAGGACAGATTAATTCGGCTGTCATCCCATGATTCAAATCCAAAATTACGCGGCGCGCCGGGCGGAATATTTTCAAAGCCCTGATCATAATAGCTCAAAATCGTATCCGCCATACCTGAAATTCCCGAAAAATCAACATATTCGCGATATTCGTTAGCTGAAATCGAATCAGTGGAATACTCGCCTGTGTTATCAGACAAATAATTTTGACCTTGATCGCTAATAAATCCGTTTAATAGCGCGACTGTAACTGTTTCGATATCTCCGGCGTTTAAATCGAATGGCCCGAAAGATATTAACATATCCGAAATGAAGTTTTCGCTATCATAATCGCGTTTCTTTATATCATTTGCAATCCAGCCTTTAGCCGTCCAATCGTAAGCCATAAAAGTCTGGTCATAATCTATTTCGCCGTTTGACATCAGGCGGTACCCGGCAATATCCCCCTCGGGAGCGCCCTTACCTCCCCCCGGAAACGCGCCCCAGATATCAAAATTGCTTTGCCATTGCGGACCCCAACTATATCCGGAAACCCTGTCGGTAAGCCACCAATTAAAATTCGTCTTAAGATCGCTTTGGGATGAGCCAACTAACATCAAACCCATGATTGTATTAAATTTATCGGGATAGAAACGATTGTTGTCGGTTGTCATATCATTACCGCTCATCCAGCCAATGCCGTGACCTTTAAAATCGACAAAGCCCATGCGATTATTATGAGTTTCATGCCTCGAATTATTTTTGAGCTGCTTTTGACTTTCATCCAATGACATTCCCAGCCAGACATCCCGCAAATTCCGATTATAAATATTCTCGATATAAAAATCTATCACCGCGTATTTATCATAGCCGGGCGAATCCCAGGTCCGGCTATGCTGGGTTATTTTCAATCCTAACGGCATATGCGGACGGTTATCGACAGTATCTGAATCGACTATTTCAGGATCTGTCAGCGTATCATAATAAATGGCATAGATTTCATGATCGGCTATATTTTGAACTCTCCAGACCGATTCTGCCGATGAATTAGCCGGTTGGAATTCATGGATATCATACCTTCCGCCGCCGGCAGTCGTGACCAGCGTATCGAATTCTCCATGATTCGATGTGTCCTCAGCCAGGCCGCCTATCCAGAGCGCGCCGGATAACAAGGGATTATCCTGTGAATAATCGAATGCCCGGTTTGACAACATTGAAAAGCCGGTTGATGGGTCAAAATTCGTCCGATTGTATAATTCAATCACCCCGGAATCCGTCATCGATAAAATCACATCCCCGATTTTATGCGTTGCCGAAAAATCTCCGGGCACAAAATCAGACACAGATGCCTGGTTATTAATGCTATAAGTGATTGAAAAATAAAATGCAACTGTCGCCAAACAAACAGTTAACAATTTTTTCATAGGCTACCTTATTTAAATATTCCCTCCACCATAATTGACCGAATGGGCGGATGACAACCGCCCCTCAATTATTGTACAATCGATTTTAGCATTTATTTCATCGATATTCAAACGGAATTTTAAAATATATCTAAATTATTTAATCGGAAATATCGAATAATACTGTAACAAAATCCTAATTCCGCTTGACTGCTATATCGGTTAATAATAAACTTCCATATATGTTAAGATTTTAAACAGCCCCGATCTTTAGTGGAGGTTTCATGCCAGCGGACAATAACAACAAATTCGTACCTTATATAAAAGCCGAACAAACCATCCCCGAAGTTACCGCCAAGGCCGTAGTACTTGGATCGTTATTATCGGTCATATTCGGCATAGCCAACGCCTATCTTGGACTGAAAGTCGGCATGACCGTCTCCGCTTCGATTCCGGCGGCGGTAATTTCCATGGCTTTGCTGCGAAGTATATTCAAAAAAGTATCCGTGCTGGAAAATAATATAGTCCAAACCATCGGTTCAGCGGGCGAGTCCCTGGCCGCCGGTATCATATTCACTATTCCGGCTTTCTTTATCTGGAACGCCCAGGGATTTGAATATCATATTACCCAGTGGCAAATTATCGGCTTATCATTGCTCGGCGGATCATTGGGCATATTGCTGATGATTCCGCTTCGTAAATACCTGGTCGAACGCGAACACGATAAATTAGCGTTTCCGGAAGGTACGGCCTGCGCGGAAATAATAATAGCCGGCGATGAGGGTGGTTCCAAGGCTAAACAGGTTTTTATCGGTATCGGTTTGGGGGCGTTGTATAAAATCCTGATGAATTTGACCCGCTTATGGCCGGAAATACCCAGTTTAAACTTGTTCTGGGGCAAAGCCCATGATAAGGGTTTGCCCGGCGCGAATATCGGTATCGATGCCACCCCTTCGCTTCTGGGCGTAGGCTATATTATTGGCCCTAAAATAGCCGCTTTGATGTTTGGCGGCGCGATGATGGGTTATATCGGTATAGCCCCGCTTTTGGCCTATATCGGTCAGCAAGCCCCGGATATAATCATCTCTCCTGCTAAAATTCCTTTAAGCCAGCTTGATCCGGGGCAACTTCGTAATTTTTATATCAAATATCTTGGCGTGGGTGCGGTAGCATTAGGCGGATTTGTTTCGCTGATAAAATCAATACCGGTGATTATCCATTCATTCTCAGCCGGTTTTTCCCAGCTTTTAGGGAAGAAAGTGGCGGACCCCAGCAGCTTGCCCCGTACTGATAGGGATTTACCGCTAAGTACGGTATTAATCGGATCAATCATAGTTATTATTCTGATCTGGCTTTTCCCCGGTACGGAACTTCACATACTTGGCGCGGCTATGGCGGTTATTTTCGGTTTCTTCTTTGTCGTCGTTGCCGCCCGGATAGTCGGTATTGTCGGCTCTTCATCTTCACCTGTTTCAGGCATGACTATCGCCACGCTTCTGGTAACCTGTTTGATCCTTATAGCTTTCGGCGTTAAAGGGACTAGCGGAATGATTACGGCGATGTCTGTCGGCGCCGTCGTTTGTATTGCCGTCTGCATGTCAGGCGATATCGCCCAGGATTTAAAAACAGGTTATTTACTAGGCGCGACACCGAAAAAACAACAGTTGACCGAATTCATCGGCCTACTTTTCCCGGCGTTGGCTATGGGTGCCACGATATTTTTACTCAATGACGCTTTTGGATTCGTACAAGACGCCACTCACCCCGAACCGCTACTGGCGCCTCAGGCAAATGTCATGGCGACAGTTGTCCAGGGTGTAATGCAGGGTAATTTGCCCTGGTTGCCGATTATCTGCGGCGCCATGATCGCGCTTTCGGTCGAAATTGTCGGGATAAGTTCATTGCCGTTCGCCATAGGTTTATATTTACCTATAGACCTATCCACTCCGATTATGGTTGGCGGTTTGTTAGCTTTGCTTCTGCGACATAACGTTAAGGATGATATCTTGCATAAGCACAAACAGGAAAATGGTATACTGTTCGGTTCCGGATTGGTGGCCGGCGATGCCCTAATTGGGGTGGCAATTGCCGGTATGGTAGCCGGAGTTTCAAGCTACAGGCATTTTTATGAATCCCATGAAGGGCTTTCATTATCCGGTAATTCCGGCCCCTGGCTGTCGCTTATTTGTTTCGCCGCCTTGACCTTATTTTATTGGTGGAGGATTAAGAAATCGTAATTAAAGTAAGCGAATATTATGCCAAGCCATAAATACATAGAACCGGCGATCAACACCATGAAATGTCTGGGGCTGAAAAAACATGAAAAGCTCCTGATAATCACCGATCAAAACAAGCTGTCGATTTCCTGGGCTCTGTTCGACGCGGCTATGGAAATCGGTGCCGATATTCAGCTTATACGCATCCCGGTAGCCCGGACTCACGGCAGCGAACCGCCTGAACCATTGCCCGATTATATGCTTAAATTCGACGCGATAATCGCCCCGACCACTAAATCTATCACTTATACTAAAGCTCGTCGTTTGGCCTGCGAAGCCGGTGTTAGGATTGCCACTATGCCCGATATTCTTGAGGAAACGTTTTTAAGAACCATGACCGCCGATTATAGTAAGGTCGCCTCCCTTGGGGAAAAGCTGGCCAAACATCTGGCACAGACTGATATCATAAAAATTAAAGCTCCATCGGGTACTGATATTGTTTTCAATAAATCGACCAGAAAAGTGATAATAGATAACGGCAATATCAATTTGCCCGGCAGCTACGGCAACCTCCCTGCCGGAGAGGTATATCTCGCGCCGGTTGAGGGGTCGGGCAACGGTATTATTGCCGTCGATGGCTCGATGGCCGGCTTGGGGCTTGTTAGAGAACCGCTCTATATTACTATCGAGAATGGCTACGCCGTCAAAATCGAAGGTTATAAGGCTGAGGATTTGAAAAAGATGCTCGAACCCTATGGCAAACCCGCGAGGAATTTGGCCGAATTCGGAATAGGCATAAACGATAAAGCCCGGCTTTGCGGATCGCCTTTGGAAGATGAAAAAGTAATCGGTACGATACATCTGGCCCTGGGCGATAATCAGAGCATGGGCGGCAACGTAGCCGTACCATCCCATCTGGATGGCATAATACGGAAACCGGACGTCTGGTTCGATGACATTCAGGCAATGAAAGCGGGCGCGTTCCTCATTCAAGGAATAGATAATTCCCCCCAATAAAAAACCCGGCTATAAAACCGGGTTTTTTTATTTATCTTTTAAGTAGTT
>CAZFSN010000004.1:0-32212 GCA_964521815.1 uncultured Ignavibacteria bacterium
TTCTTGGTTGTTTTCTTCTTGGTTGTTTTCTTCTTGGCTACTTTTTTCTTGGTAGCTTTCTTCTTGGCTGGCATGGTCACCTCCTTTCACTGATAAAGGTTGATAATCTACTTACCTGTAGACTGCCTTAATTTCAACTTTCTCATTGGCGAAATTTATTACCATCCCGATATTAAGATTCAAAGCTTTAAGGAAACTTTTTTGTTTTGACTGATCCGAATTGGAAATTTCCTCCGATGACAGCACCGTTAATATCATCTGGTTATCAACCAGGAAATCCAATTGATAATTGCCGGCGATCTCTCCCTTATAGGGCAATTCGACTTCTTTATGGCTTTCAAATGGGATATCCCTGAGTTTCAGTTCATAGGCGAAAGCCCGGCAATAATCATCGATAGAAAATCCCAATCCAATATTCTTCTGGATCTCCAACGCGGCTTCTGTCACCTGGCTTTGCAGGGCCATCAAACTTAAAGCCGCCTTTTTTGCTAACTTATTCTCGTTCATAAAAATAACCGTAGTCCATTAAGTGCAAATATCGTGCCACAAACTCACAATCACGAAAAATACATGTAACGCATTAATTTACAATGGGTTACATGTACGGCTCAAAACCTATTGATAGATAATAAGATAGTAATTCGCGACAGTGATGTCGCATTATATTTCAATGAGTTATCTTTTGCTTAGGTAAATACTACACGAACGACTGGGACATGGCTGTCGCATCCAAATATATTATAGCCAGTATTTGTTAGATTAAGTAGTAATATCTTGAGGAGTCAATTTACAACGTTGCATTAAGCGCTGAAATTGTTTGCGATGCATCTGGGTAATTCGGGCCGCTTCGGAAACATTGCCCTCGGCTTTGCGCAAGGCTCTCAATACGAAATTTTTCTCCATCATACCTACCGAATCGAACATGATTTGCTTCTTGACTATTTTAAGCTGATGAGAATTCTGGGGCAAATACTCAGCTTCGGGATTATTCGGCGACTTGATGTTTTCGGGAAGATCATCTACGCCGAGCATTTTACTTTTGCACAGAACGACCGCGCGCTCCAGGGCGTTTTCCAATTCCCTGATATTACCGGGGAATTTGAATTGTTCTATCAGGCATAAAGCTTCTTTATTTATACCGTCAATCGCCTTATTATTTTTATCCGCGTAATATTGAATAAAATGATTCGCCAGCGCCGGGATATCGCCGACTCTATCGCGAAGCGGCGGCAGCTTGATATTTATTACGTTTATGCGATAATATAAATCATCCCGAAATTCCCCGGTTTCAACCATCCTGGACAAATCTCGTTTCGTGGCCGTAATTATTCTGACATCCGATTTGACAATCTTGTTGGATCCCAATGGCTCGAATTCATGCGCTTGTAAAAATCTCAATAATTTCACCTGAAGCGCGAGCGGTATTTCACCTATTTCATCGAGCAAAATAGTGCCTCCGTTAGCCTGTTCGAATTTGCCGGGCTTGCGGCCGACCGCGCCGGTGAAAGCGCCTTTTTCATAGCCGAAAAGCTCCGACTCCAGAAGCGTTTCCGGAATAGCCGAACAATTGATTGGAATAAACGGTTTATCCCGGCGAGAGCTGTTGGCGTGAATCGCCCGGGCTATCAGTTCCTTCCCGGTGCCCGATTCGCCTTCGATTAAAACCGCCGTGTCCGAATCGGCGATATCAGCGACCACCGACAGAACGGTGGCGATCTGAGGCGAGTTGCCGATTATCTCCGTGAAATCGTATTGCGCCCGAAGTTTGGCCAGCATTTTCTGATGAGATTCAACCAATCGGCTGTATTTGATATTATTGGCGATTGCCTCGGTTATGCGTTCCTCCAAAGCCTCAAGTAAATCGATTTCATCGGTTGAGAAATTTTTCCGGTAAGCACCGAAATATAATGTCCCGATTATCATATCATCCGCCTTTAAAGGCAGGCATATGACCGAACCGAATTTCTGTTTATCGCCGTTGCCTTTATTTTTCAGAATAAGGCTGTTCATGATAATCGAACTGCCGCTGTCGACGGCCGCCTCGAACACCTTATCCTTAAACTCCAGAAGTAATGAGCTGTCGTTATCGGAACCGGCCTGCTTGGCCATCCTGACACCGCCCTCATCATCGATTATTTCAACGATCCCATATTCGGCGTCGAGAATCTCGCTGGTTGAATCAATTACCGCCTCGAGAAGTTTATCCAGCTCTTTTTCTTTTTCCAAAACGGCTGATAGCTCGTACAGTATTTTAAAGTTCTTTCGTTCATCCTCGAGTATGCCGAGTTTATTTTTTAGCCAGCTATAATCTTTGGTCAGTTTATCGATACCCTGTGTTAATTCTTTTTCCAGGCTTGAAACCGAATTTTCCAAACCATCCAACAATTTCACGATATCGCCGGCAAAATTCGCTTCGACATTTTTACCCTGAAGTAGTTTAGGTAATGTCTCTTTAAGGTCGTATATCCGCGAATTAATCGGCGACATCCCGGCTATGCTCGACGCTTTGAAAAGTTCAAGCCTTTCGGCGAACTGATTACTTCTTTTCTTTATCTTAACGCTCATATATTAATTTGATTTTAGATTCGAGTTGTATTTTTGTCAATTTATTTTTCATTATTCTTTTAATTGTTTTTAATTTATTTACACTTAATCGCGCTTCAATAATGTTTCATGAGGCGATACATGAAGGTCCAATTATTGGAAATAAATCAAACGGGATTGTATTAATAAAAAATTTATGGCGTTTTACCTATGACAACGCGTTCGATACCGGTTAAATCTTTTACGATCGTTATGTGGATATTTTTAAAATTTGATTTAATAATCTCGGCAACGCGGTTCGCTTGCCCGGCTCCCACCTCAAAACAAATTATGCCTTTCGGTTCGAGAATTTTTTTAGCCTGGTCGGAAATACGTAAAAAAAATAAAAATGAATCGCCGCCTGTTATCAAGGCTGTCTTTGGTTCGTGTAATTTTATTTCGGGTTGAAGGTTTTCGAAATCGTCTTCGTCTACATAGGGCGGATTCGATGCTATAACATCGTACTTACCGCAATTATCCCAAAATTCATTTTGCAGACAATCGGCGCGGAGAAATTCGATTTTATCGCCGACACCATTCCTGGCCGCGTTTAGCTTGGCCAATTCCAATGATCCTCGTGATATATCGACGGCGGTAATTTTAATATTATCGATATTAGCCGCTAAAGCGATCGCGATATTGCCGGAACCCGTGCCGATATCCAGCAAGGATGGAGATGGCATGGGCTTGATCATTTCGATAAGACTCTCGACCAAAATTTCCGTCTCCGGCCGAGGTATAAGCGCGCGGCTGTCGACTTTCAGTTTCACGTTATAAAATTCGACTTCGCCGATTAAATACTGCACCGGTATATGATTGCATCTTTTTTCCACTAATTCGGTGAATAGCTGAATGTTTTCTTCGGTTACTTTATCACCTGATGATAATTGAAGCTCTGAATTGGTTTTGTTAAGCAAATGCTGAAGAATTAGCCGGGCGGAGATTTCGGCGTCATCGATACCGGCATCTTTAAGATTGGCGACTCCCCGGCGAAGAAGATCAGCGACCGTAATCGTCATAGCTAATAGTTAAATCCGAACGGATCGCCGCCGCAAGGCCCTCTATCGAATAGCGCGTGACCGGCTTCGGTACAGCCGCCGCGCGGATAAGTAAATCCCCGGCTTTTTTTGCCTGATGATATCGCCGCGGCCGATTCTTGTTTCGGTCCGCCCAAAGCAATACCCGGCAAGCCAATGGCCAGGCCTAATCCGAGTAAAGCCGACGATCTTATAAACTCACGTCTAATCAAAACTTGAACCTGTAATTTAAGCCAGATTGAATCGCGGAACGTTCAAACCTGAAACTTTTTTCGTCTATAGTAATTCGAGTGGTTTGATATCTGTATAAGAGATCAAACCCGATTGATTTATGCACAGCAATATCAAGACCTGTTAAAACGTAGAAGCTGAAACCGGCCCCGCTTTTTCTTTCCTCTTCAGACAGGCTGCTTACTCCGCTGCCGGCTCCGAACACCAAATAACTGCCCCCTGAATCTGTCAGACCGTGATTGATTCTGAAATCGAGATATAAACTGTACATGCTGACATTCTCATTAGTGTACGAACCGTATGGATCGATATGCTTGGAATAGTATTCAGCCCCCGGGCCGATTGAAAAAATATCGGATAAATAATATTCCGCCGATACCCGATACGATAGGTTATCATAGATTTCAGCGGTGCGATCATCATTTAGATATTTTATCATGCCAATCGGCACATACAATAAACCTAATCTGGTGGTCACCTGCTTCAATCGCGGGCCGCTTGCGCTATTATCCGCATTTGACCTAATTGGTAATAGCAGCATTATAATTAATAATATTCTGGCTATCATTCCGCCGACACAAAATTGAAGTTGGATATTTTCATGGCCGGAACATACATCAAAACGCCGTACTTATAAACCAGCCGTCTTTCCGATGACAGCAGTTCGGCATTGTTGAAAGATTCCAGCATCGATTGATTGATTCTCATATCGGCCACAGGCGTGGATAGTTTGCCATTCTCAATTAAAAACGTACCATCGCGAGTCGTGCCGGTAACCAGAGTCCGCATCGGGTTGATAAAATTCAGGTACCAGAAATGTGTTATGCAAATAGCTTTCTCAGCCGAACTGATGATCTCATCCAGCGTTTTCGATCCCGGTTCCATCACCATCGCCTTGGGGTATGGCCCGAAATTATTATCCGGCGGCAAGGCGTTGCCGGTCGATTCGGTATTATTCAAGGCGGCGTAATAGCTGTCATAGACAACGCCTCTGGCGATTCCGTTTTCGACCAGAGCGACTCTCCGGCGGGGAACTCCCTCATAATCAAACGGCATGTATTTCATCACAGGATGGAAAGGGTCCTCGGTGATAGTGATATTCTCACTCATGATTTTTTGACCGATTTTATCGGCCATAAAACTTCTGCCGGATACCATACCTTTGCCGCCAAATCCCAGAAAGCCGAGGAATAACAGAAAATCGGCTACTGCCTCGGGATCGAGAATAACTGTGTATGCTCCCGGTTCCAGACGGATCGGTTCGGTCGGTCTGGCGGCCTTTCGCACCGCCCGCCGAGCGATATCTTCAAAACTGATTTCCCCGACATCTCGTGTTTGAGCCTGCGCGAAACCGGCTCGTCCGCTATTGTCGCTCAATGTTATCGATAGCCGACCCTCAGTAACACTGCCTTGCTGTCTTGTCCCCAGGCTATTGGCTACGGTCAGCTGAGTTTGCGAAGTCTGAAATATTCCGGCAGTCTCCAATCCGTCCTGCCCGGCAATATCGACAATTGTCTTAATCGCTTTGGCCCGATCAAAGGCGGTACAATCGGCGGTAGCTTTAACAAATCCACCTTGCTCGGTGGCCGGGGCAGATTTCACTAAAGATGAGAATTGCAGGTCCTCACGCTGTTGAGAACATATCTCAACTGCCGTATTCACAAGATTATCAACGGCTTCCTTCGACAGAATATTAGTCTTGGCTACTCCGATTTTCTTGCTGACGACTGCTCGACACCAGATCGTATGGTCTTTACGGCCGATATTGCCGTTTACCGTGTTCTCGGCAAAACGGGTAAGATATAGTTCTTCACTTTCGCAAATCAATTCGGTCTGATCGGCGGCGGATCTTTTCAGGCTTTTGTCGAATATATCGAGTATCTCAGACATCAGGAACCCACCTTGACATTTCTAAATCTGGCCGGCGATGCCCCCTGGCCAACCCGGCCATTTTGCGCCGGCTGGCCCTTGCCGCAATTCGGCGTGCCCCAGAGTCGCCAGAGAGATTTATCGCCGATACCGTCACAGGAATTCCAGAACTCGACAGTGCTGCCGGAATAAGTCGGGTTTTTGATTAACTTTCCGAGCCGCCCGTTTTTTATTTCCCAGCCGAGTTCACAGCCAAACTGAAAATTCTCGCGCGTATCATCGATTGACCATGAGGAAGTCGTCTGCATGTAAATTCCATCATCTATACCTGAAATGAGATCGTCTATGCTTTTATCGCCGGGCAGAAGGTTGGTATTGGTCATCCGGCAGATCGGCATATTACCCCAGCCATCAGCCCGATTGGCACCGGTCGATTTCTTGCCGATACGGGCGGCGGTCTCACGCGAAGATAAGTAGTTGACCAGTACACCGTCTTTAATAAGATATTCTTTATCAGCCTTGACACCATCATCATCATAGCCAAAAGTGCCAAGTCCAAACGGAGCGGTCGAATCCGTTACGACATTAATAATATTTGAGCCGTACTGAAGTTTTCCCAGTTTATCAGGAGTGGCGAAACTGGTGCCGGAGAAATTGCGTTCGACACCGAACACACGATCGAGTTCCAGAGGATGCCCGATTGATTCATGAATGACCAGCGACATATGCGAACTATCGAGTATGATATCGCAGGTTTTCTGAGGGCATTCCTCGGCATCAAGCAAAGCTATCGCTTCCTCGCAGATAATCGGGATATTGGTTTCGAAATCGATTTGATCGAGAAGCTCGTAGCCGCCGGTCTCGAATTGCCCTTCATTGGCGGGATAGCTTCTGGTAGCCCGTTCGCGATGCGATCTCATCGCCGTCGCGCTAATGCCGGCCCCGCTCTGGTAAATAGTCTGTTTAATTTCGGATCCTTCACTGCTATAAAATTCTTTGTAGATTTTCCGGAAATCAAGAAAACTGTTGCGGGACTTGATCCCTTCATATGTGCCCATTAATTCATCGAGGTGAGCCAGGAATTCCAGTTTTTCTTTTAAGGAAATCTTGAAAGGATCTGTTTTGATAATAGTAATATACGAATCTTTCGCTTTCGGATTGGCAGCTAATTGAACCGGTGTTTTTTGTAATAAAGCGGAGGCTTTGGCAATTTCAATTGCTTTAAGGGTTACCCTGACTACTTCCGCTTCATTAATATCGGCCGAACTGCAAAAGCCCCAGGCGCCATCGACAATGACCCGAACGCCGAAACCTTCATCGAGACTGTGGCTGACATCATCGGGAACACCATCCGAATATGATAGTTGCTCCGATTCGGTTTCAACCGCCCGAAAATCAGCATATGAAGCTTTGGCGTCCGAGGCTTTGTCCAGGGCCAGAAGCCCCGCTTTTTTAATATCCATCATAATGAAATAATATTATAACTAATAAGGCGGCAGGTCAATAACAAATATTATCTTATGAATATTCGTAGCGGCTGTCAGATCACGGCCTCAAGCCTACGACCTGACAGAACATCAGGTCCACGTGTCGTCGGTGTCGCCTGACCCGACGACTACTCCGATTGTAGGATGAAAACTGTCGGGCGGGGCGACCGACAGCACGTGAATATTATCTTAACAAATATTAAAACGATAAAGCGCTTACGCTTCGGCCCTGCTTTTCTCGACTTCTTGAATCTTTTTCTCGAATGCGAAATTCTTGGCGGCGGTTATAAGCTCATCGAGGTCCCCATCGAGGATGTTATCGAGATTATACAAAGTTAGGCCTATACGGTGGTCAGTCACCCGGTTTTGTGGGAAATTGTACGTTTTGATCTTCTCCGACCTGTCACCGGAACCGACCATCGATTTACGTGTTTTGGAAATTCTGGAATTGTGTTCATCTGTCATTTTATCCAAAAGCCGCGCCCTCAGCACCTTCAAGGCTTTCGCTTTGTTCTTGTGCTGTGATTTTTCATCCTGGCAGGTGACCACAGTGTTAGTCGGCAGATGCGTAACTCTGACTGCCGAATCGGTGGTATTGACCGATTGTCCGCCCGGCCCTGATGAGCGGAAGACATCGATTTTTAAATCACGCGGATCGATCTTCAAATCGACTTCCTCGGCCTCGGGCAATACCGCCACGGATGCCGCCGAGGTATGCAGCCGACCCGAGGTTTCGGTCACGGGTACCCTCTGGACACGATGAATGCCGGATTCATATTTCATGTCGCCATATACATCTATACCATCGATAGAAAATATAATCTCCTTAAACCCGCCGATACCCGTTTCGTTGGAATTCATGACATCGATTTTCCAACCGCGATTTTCAGCGTACTTGGAATACATACGGTAAAGATCGGCCGCGAATAAAGCCGCTTCCTCGCCGCCCGTACCGGCCCGCACTTCAACGATAACATTTTTGCTGTCTTCCGGATCTTTGGGCACTAATCTGGATTTCAGCTTTGTCTCCAAATCAGTCAATTGTTTTTCAAGTTCCGGCAGTTCCTCTTGAGCCATTTGCGCCAGCTCATCATCCGGGTTTTCTCTTATCAGTTGTTCGTTATCGTCGATATTCTTCAATAACTTGAAATAAGCATCACCGATTTTTAAGGTTTCTTCGATATCCGCGCGTTTTTTTGTAGTGACTTTATACAATTTCTGATCCGATAAAACCTTGGGATCGGATAATTTCTCATCCAGCTGCGCAAGCTTTGGCCTTAGCGGCGCCAATAATTTTTCAAATGGGAAATCCATGATTATGCCCTGATTTCTTCCGTATAAAGATCAGTTCCTTCAATTGATGCTATCAACGATGTTATACCTACTTCGAGTTGATCCGCATCAGGCTCCCGGGTAGTTATTTTCTGAAGCCATAAACCAGGAGCTATTAAAAATCGGGTCAATTTATTATTACGGGTTTTACCGGACAATTTCAGAAGTTCATAAGAAACACCGGCGACGAGCGGTAGAAGCGAGAAGTGCACGATGAATCTTTGAAGCAGAAACGGTTGATGGCCGACGATAGCCGCGAATACGGAATCGGAAATAGCATAAGTAAAAATAGCCATTAGCGCGACAATCAGTATGAAGCTGGTGCCGCAACGCGGATGAAGAGTAGTGAATTTCCGGGCGTTTTCAACAGTCAAAGGAAGATCAGCCTCGAACGCGAAAATCGATTTGTGCTCGGCCCCGTGATAAGCGAAAATTCGTTTGATATCTTTTAAATATGAAATCCCCTTAATATATAAAACGAACATACCCATCCGAATAAAACCGGCGACCAGGTTAAAGCTTAAAGCTTCTTTATGAACATTTAGAAGCTGGGCGAATAACAACGGCAAAAAGAAAAATATGCTGATCGCCAGCGCCAGGGAAAAAATGATAGTGACGACCAGGGCCAAATTCATTTTGCGTGAAACCGGGCTTAAAATATCGGGGTCATCGCTATCGCCATCGGCGGCTGACATTTCGGCGGAATAATTTAGTGTTTTTATTCCGATTACCAGCATCTCAAAAAAAGAGATAATTCCCCGGACAATCGGCCTGTTCAAGATCCTATGCCTTTTAACCAGCGAGACATACGGTTCGGTTCGGGTCACTATCTCCCCTGATTCGCGCCGAACGGAGGTCGAAATCCGTTCAGGCGACCGCATCATTACTCCCTCGATAACGGCTTGGCCGCCGACATTTTTATCCGCCCATAAGAAAGGCGGATATATCATGGTCAGGAAAGATTTCATAATAGCCCCAAATAGATACAAAAATAGCGGCGCCCCTTTTATCGGGGCCAGGCCGCTATGATCTATCTAATTTTTCCCGTATTTGCGAATATACCTGTCGACCCTGCCGCCGGAATCTATCAGTTTCTGCTTACCGGTAAAAAACGGATGGCAGTTCGAACAAATTTCGACCGTGATATCCTTGACAGTTGAACGAGTTTCAATCACATTGCCGCAGGCGCATGTTATTTTCGTCTCGTAGTATTTCGGATGTATTTCCTTTTTCATATTTCCTCCCAGACCTACTAATATAATCTATTTTATATCCGGCGCAAGACTATTTTATCTTAATAGTACCATTTTTACCGCCTTTGATGTTCCGGCTAACCGGGCGAAATAGATGCCGGACGCCACATTCTTGCCGCCAATATCCGATCCATTCCAGATTACATTACGATTTATCGAATTATCCGGCAATATGCTTAGTTTTTGTACCAACCGCCCGGTGATATCAAAAACCTCGATAACCGCGCTATTTTCGATTTCTCCCTCATATGGTATAACCACCGATGAGTTAAAAGGATTGGGATATGGCGCTTTGAGGCTGAATTTATCCGGAACCGAAACCTCTTCATTTATCGAAGTTCGGCTATCCATGATGGCTATCGAAACCGGCCCGGCGCCTACATTGAACGACCGGATAACAGCCCCGGAATAATCGAACTTAGTCACTGAATTAGCCATCTGACCGGCTGAATAAATATAACCGAGCGAGTCAATAGCTATGTCATAAGAACCCAGACTGACCTCAATTGGATTGGCGTCTCCGCGCAACAAAGTATGATTAACGGCATCATAGCTGAAAACATAACCATACGTAAACCAACCCCCGGCGCTGATAAAACCGATGCCCGCTCTATCTATAACCGGATATACCGGATTGCCGCCGGTTGCCAAAGAATCGACCGCCATTATCTCCCCGGGATCGATAAAATAAATCATGCCGGTAACCATATCATAATCGCCGGTACAGATGACATTGATTAAGCCATCCGGGCCAACAGCCAGAGCCTGCGGGTTTTTACTAACGTTAACTCGCCCTATTTCGCCGCCGTTAGCGATATCCAGAATCGAAACCGATCCCTGACCATAACTCAAATCGTAAGGATTGAAGGCCGTGTTGGTCACATAAAGCCGGTTGTCGTAAACGATTACCCCCTCAGGCGCCTGACCTACCGCGAATGTATCGACTACCGCCTCGGCGGCTAAATTCAATTTATATACCGAGGCCTTTGCCAGGGCCGTAATATAAGCGTAATTACCATACACCGCCACGTTCCAGGGATTGCTGTTTAAAGGCAATTGAATTTCCGCCTCAATCGAATTATTAGCCGGGTTTATAACCATCAAGCTGGGCGAAAACGAATTGACTACATACAGTTTGCTTTCGTAACAAACGACATGATTGGGCACCGCGCCTAATATTACTATGTGATTTTGCACCTGACCGGTCTCCAGATCGATCCTGGAAAGAGTTTCCGATGAGCCATTGACTACATAAGCATAATTCTGGCTAAAAGCCGGCCCCGCCTGAATCATGATCGCGATTAATATTATAAGTTTTTTCAACATATCTTCTCCTTTATATTTTAATCGTCAAACTCAGATTATAATTTCTGGGTAGCATTGGTTGATATTCGAGCAGTTCATATTCTTCATTTGACAAATTGAGTATCTTTAACTCCCAGATTAAATGCGTTTTCTTAACTTTCATATCTATTCCGGCTTTCAGGTTAATAAGCGTATAGGGTTCAAGCCGCTTGATATTATCCTTGATGAAATAACTTTCTCCGGAACCATATATCTCTACGCCCGCATAGTTACCATGATAATTTAGAGAAATATCCAACCTGTTTATATAAAGCGGCTGATGTGTCATATACTTACCATAGAACAACGGGTCATCTTCGCGATTTAAGGGCACGGATTTGATTCTCGATAAATCGATTTTAACCAGATTACCCGGCGAGTTATAAGCTATTGCGGCGGTAGTGCTGAATAAATCGGATTTCGCAACATTGACAGGTTTATATTTCAAACCCATTGATTGCTCCCAGTATATCAAATCTCGATAACGTACATCCCGATATTCCAATGACATTCGCCAATCGCCGAGTAATTCGTATTCGCAAAATATCTCCGATGTCAACGAACGCGATCGTTCGGGTTTCAAGTTGGGATTAGGGATAACGAAAACATCTTCCTTCCAGTTAAGCTCGGCTAAGCCCGGCAAACGGAAAGCATCAGCATAAGCCATACGACAACCCAATGAAACGCTTCTTCTGTATATCAAAGCTGAACTGACAGAACCGCTCGTATAATTTTCATTGATTACACGGCTATAAAAGTAAGACAAGCCGGATGTAAAATCGAAATAGCCGAAACCTTGATTGAATCCCAGACTATTCTGGATAGAGTACGTTTTTCGAGTTAATCTCCCCAATGCCTTGTCCGGCCGGATATAGTCCATGCCGTTGAGAAGGTCGTGGGCATAGTACAATTTAGAATCGAATTCGAGTTGCTCAATCGCGGAATATCCGATATCCAAAATGGAATTGAACTGCCGCTCATAATATTTAGTGCTGTAAGGAATCCAACTCCCGTAATCTTTATAGCGAGTATTTCTATCCTGATAAAACACGGATGCTTTAATTGAACCTTTACGCCCCAGATCACGTGCTATATCGGCGCCGGTGGAAACAGTCTTTTTATCGGCAACGGCTTCCGTCGATTGGTCATTTATCGGGCCGGGCACGCCATTTTTTCCCTCGTAAATAAATCCTGATATATTATAATAGTAAGCCTTAATAGTATTCGAATACGAAAGATAATACTTATCATAACTTGCAAAAGCGTTCTGCCGCGTTATTGGGTGACCAAAATAATCGGAACAGCCATAGTCATTTCTTTTAAATCGTCTTTCCCAGAGTACGCCGGCTTTGCCGATATCGGGTTTGGAATAAGCCGCATTGATACTGTAATCCTCGGAGCTGAAACTGCCGTTAGCGCCATAAGCCTCGATAAAATTCTCCCCGGCAGCTTTACTCGTAATGAAATTCACCGTTCCGCCAAGCCCGCCATCGGCAACAGAGGGAGTTACTCCCGGCGAATAGTATTCTATTCTTGATATAGCTTTAAGCGGCAACTGGCTGAGATCAGCCCGGCCGGTTAATATCGAATTTACCCGGCGGCCATCGACTAAAACATTTACGCCTTCCGGCCTGACTCCATTGGCCGATATATTGATTTCACCCGTAGCCGATGACGTGATTAGATTCAAACCGGGTATCTTGTTTATAATCTCATCGATTGAATTGTGTTCCTGCCTTTCGACGTCATAGACTTTAACTATATAACCCATATGTTCAGGTTTGGTCAGGCGAGATGATTCGACCTGTACCGGCGGTATATTCAGTATATCGTTTTTCAAGAAAATATCGCGTCTCGATGGCGAACCGGCGCCGATAGCGATTCTATCGCCGGTGAAAACTTCGATCGATTTAAACACGCATTCCAGCCTGTAATCGCCGGGAGGGATATCGTAAAAATAGAAAAAGCCTTCATGATCGGTAGATGTCCTAAAAGTCGTATTGTCGATTATAACTGCGGCGTTGAACACCGGGCCGGCCTCATCTATAACCTGGCCGTAAAGCTTGAGTATACTTTGCGCGCTGGAAATATTCGCGGTTGCCAGATACGCGACCTGCAGTAGGACGAGCAACAAAAAACTCCGGGAGGTCCGGAGTAAAACTGATATCGACACAGCCAACCTCTCCCTCGAAGGTACATTAACGGCCGGCGGCTGGCAGGTTTCCTGACTTACGACTATCGAACCGGTTTATTCCTTCCCATCCCAAGACAGTGGCATAAACCGCAGGTCAATCGATTACAGTAGCGGGACTGTGGCGGATTCTCACCGCCTTCCCTTTTACCCCAAAGGGCACCAAACCGCCTGTTTATATAAATTTTATGATTTATATACCCCAAAGTCAAGACAATTCATAAATTTCTTCAGCGAATTATGAAATGCCGGACAATCGGTATTACTATATATTTTTTACTGTTAGAATAAAACCGCCAATTGGTTCGCGGTTTTATTCATCATCTTGTTTCTTTGTTTTGGATAATCCTAAAACCTCATTGCGATGGATAGCTACCGATGCCTTGGACCTTCTTAAAGCGACGGCGATTTGCTTATCAGTCATGTCCTGATAATTCCTAAAAATAAAACCATTTTCCGCCTGGGAATACTCCTTGACCGATCGTTTGGGTTTATTCAAAATGCGGTTTCGGTGATGTGTGACCGAAATCAACGATCGATTCAAGGTCCTGGCTATGGCTATGTCAGTCATTTTATGGAAATTATCGATTATGAATTGATCTTCCTCCTCAGTGAAGTTCCGCCGGTCGACTTTCTTTCTACCCAGGACGATCAAGCGACGATAAACGATGGATTTCATCGGCTTGCCTAATTGAAGCGCAATCTCCGTATCCGTCATTATATCGAAATTATCAAGTATGAATTTATCATCTTCTTCAGTAAAATTATACTTGCTTTTCCTTCGTTTAGGTCGATTTTTCAGCGCCATCATCCGGGGACGCCTTTTAATACCCAGTTCCTTGAAAATTAATTGAACATATTGGCGGCTGCAGCCATAGTGATCACCTATATCGGTTAAAGACAGTTTGTCACGGTGATACATCTGGAATAATCTGTCTTTTTCGCAGACCATTCGTTGTTTTAACGCGTTTTCCGCAGTCATAATTTGCCCCTTGTCAACCCCTAAAAAATTGTGTTAATTATTCAACTGTTACGCTTTTCGCGAGATTTCTTGGCTGATCTACGTCGCACCCCCTTAATACCGCAATATGGTAGGCTAAAAGTTGTAAAGGTATTATCGATATAAGCGGCATGACAAAATCTAGAGCCTTGGGAATATAAATCACATCGTTTACCATCGACGCGATTTCTTCGTCCCCTTCTGTCGCTACAGCGATAACGTTACCACGACGAGCCTTGATCTCCTGGATATTGGAGATGACCTTTTCATGGACGGAGTCTTTTGGAGCCAAAACTACTACCGGCATGTTTTCATCAATCAAGGCGATTGGACCATGTTTCATTTCCGCGGCCGGATAACCTTCGGCGTGAATATAGGAAATTTCCTTCAGTTTCAAGGCGCCTTCCAGGGCGACCGGGAAATTCAAGCCGCGGCCCAGATACAGGAAATTATTATGATTATAATATTTCTCAGCGATTTTCCGGATTTCGTCATTTTTCTGCAAAACCATATTGACCTGCTCCGGCACTTTCTGGATAGCCTCTATCAGGCGCGCTCCCCGTTCGATTGACATATGCCTCATGCGGGCCAGCAAAAGAGTAATTAGCGATAAGACCATGATTTGGGAAGTAAACGCTTTGGTGGAAGCTACGCCGATTTCCGGTCCGGCATGGATATACACGCCGCCGTCCGTTTCGCGGGCAATAGTCGAACCGACTACATTGCATATTCCCAAACAGGTCGCGCCTTTACGTCTGGCTTCGCGCAAAGCGGCCAGCGTGTCGGCGGTCTCGCCGGATTGGGAGATAACAATCAATACCGAGTTAGGCCCGATAATCGGATTGCGATAGCGGAACTCCGAAGCATATTCCACCTCAACCGGTATTCGAGCGTGTTCCTCAATTAAATATTCGCCGATCAGGCTGGCATGCCAGGATGTGCCGCAAGCGGTGATTATTATCCTTTCAATCTGGCACAGCTCTTTGTACTGAAGATTCAAGCCGTTCAATCTGACCGTGCCATCTTCGAATTTTAGCCTGCCTCGCATGGCGTTGCGAAGAGTCGTTGGCTGTTCCATTATTTCCTTGAGCATGAAATGAGGATAGCCGCTTTTTTCAATCATATCCAGTGACCAGGAAATATCCTGAATTTTAGGATTGACCGTAGTTTTATCAATCCGCGAGATCGTAAAACTGTTCTTGGTAATCTCGGCCAGTTCCCGGTCCTCAAGATATACTACCTGGTTAGTATGTCTCAAGATCGCGCCGACATCGGAAGCGACGAAATTTTCGCCTTCACCGTTGCCTATTACCAGAGGCGAACCCAGCCGGGCCGCGATAATTCTGTCAGGCGAATCGAGGCAAACAACGGCGATTCCGTATGTACCCTCGACCTGGCTTAAAGCTGTACGAACCGCTTCGAGAAGATTGCCCTCGAAATGTTCCGAGATAAGATGGGCCAGGATTTCGGTGTCGGTATCGGTGATAAAAATATGGCCTTTTTTCTGAAGCAAGGTTTTCAGGGTTTTGTAGTTTTCAATTATGCCGTTGTGCACCACGGCAATTTTGCCGGTGCTGTCGACATGCGGGTGAGCGTTAATATTGGTCGGCTCACCATGCGTAGCCCATCTCGTATGCCCTATCCCTAATTTCGCGAAATAGTTTTTCTCTTTTATTTGCTCCTCTAAGACGCTGATTTTCCCCGCCGTTTTCTGAACTATGATATTGGAATTTTCTATTATAGCGATGCCTGCCGAGTCGTAGCCCCTGTACTCCAGCTTCTTCAAGCCTTCAATTAATATTGGAACGCAATTTTGATCTCCGATATATCCAACGATGCCGCACATATCAACTCCATTTATGATGCTATTAAATGTTCCACTTCATCAGCCAGGGCTATTGCCCGGCCGGTATCATAAGCCTCGGCCATAAGCCGAGCTATCGGCTCGGTGTTAGAGAGCCGCAACTGAAGCCAACTGTCACTGAAATTGATTTTTATTCCATCCCGTTTATCCGCTTTGCCGTGATTGAATGCTTTCGCGATTTTGCCGAAATTAAGTCCTTTTTTTGAAATGGCTATTTTTCTTTTTACCATTGCGGTCGAGGGAAGTTCCCCGGCCAGATTAGAAATTGTTTTACGGCTGGAAGCCAAATATTGCAGGATAATCGCGGCGGCGATAAAGCCATCCCGTCCATAATGTATGCCGGGATAAATCAGTCCGCCATTGCCCTCACCGCCGGCAACCGCGCCGACTTTTTTCATCTTCTCGGTAACATTGATCTCGCCGACTTTGGTGCGATAAATCTTGACTCCGGCCTCTTGGGCCACAAAATCGTTTATCATCGAGGATGACAGGTTTACCGCCACCGGTCCGCGTTTTTGCGACAAAATGTACCGCATACCCAATGCCAATGTGTATTCTTCGCCAACCGGCCGGCCTTTTTCATTTACGATTGCCATACGATCACTATCAGGATCAAACGCGAAACCGATATCGGCTTTGAACGTTTTAACCGCCCGGCAAAGCTGCCGCAAATTCTCCGGTACAGGTTCTGGCGGATGAGGAAATCTGCCGTTCGGTACCGAATTGATCAGTTTTAATTCACAGCCCAGAGAATTAAACAATTCAGCCGCTATATATGACGCCGTACCATTAACGCAATCCACGGCAACCCTGAATTTCCGACGTTTTATTACCGATGGCTTTACTAAGTCCAGTGAAAGAATAGCCTTAATGTATTTCTGATCCCAATCATCCTGGATGTTATAAGTTCCGACTTTGGCTTTTTGGGGCGTCCTGCCGTTATTATTCTGTTTATATATTTTCAAAAATTTCCGGCCCTGAGTTTCGGTTAAAAAAGTACCGCCTTCGCTTATCAGCTTAAGAGCGTTATACTCGATCGGATTATGGCTGGCTGTAACAGCTACGCCGCCGGCCGCACCGGAGCTTTTGACTGTAAATTCGACCTGGGGAGTAGTAGCAACGCCGATATCGATAATATTGCAGCCGGCAGCCATCAAACCGGCGGCGGTGGCCGAGGATATCATCGGGCCATGATAGCGAGTATCACGTCCCATTATCACTTTACCGCCTTTTAAATACCGGCCAAAAGCTTTGCCAAAACCTAAAGCGATCTCAGGTGTTAGCGATTCACCTACAATTCCACGAATTCCCGATACTGACACTAATAGCTTGCTCACGCTATAAGACCCCCATAGTAGTCCTAAGTATTAAGATATACTCAGAATAATCAATTGTGTATATATTTGTCAACAAAAAAATCACTTCCTCATTCTTTTGTTCATTCTGTGAAGGCTGAAAATATAAAATAAGGTCCCACAAATGAACAGCCATAATAGATCACCTGGAATAGTATGCAAATTCGTACCGCTGCATAATGCTCTGGTGACATTAACAATATGATATAAGGGCATCATAAAGGCTATTTTCTGAGCCCACACGGGCAACTGACTCACGGGGAAAAACGTGCCGGCAAATAAAAACATCGGCGTCATGATAACCGTAAAAAAATAGTCTACATAACTTATCGCCGGTATGTATGTCATGTAAGATAAAGCGATCGAGCCATTGACAAAACCGGCAAACAGACAAAAAAATGGTATAAATATAACCAGCGGAGATTTCACCAAACCGAAAGCCGCCACGACAATCAGGATAGATAATCCCTGAATCATGGCTTTAAATGATCCATAGAATATTTCCCCCGTAGCTACGTCTTCGATAGAAACCGGCGTGGAAATCATAGCATCGAATGTTTTCTGATAATACAGGCGCACATAAGAGCCAACCGAATTTTCAAAAAATGGAGCGGTCATCATTACCGAAGCAATCAGGGCGGGAGCGATAAACTCAATATAGCTATGGCCCTGGACCTTAATAATCAACGCGCCAAGACCATAACCCATCCCGACCAGGTAGAAAAACGGATCAAGGAACGGCGGAATAATCGAAGTTTTCCAGGTTTTTAAAAAAACATCGAAGTTACGCGCCAGTACGTGCAGAGATCGACATGAAACACCGTTCACTAATTTAAGCATACATCTCCTTTTCGTAGGGCGGATAATAATAGTCCGATTAATTCATGTCAATAAAAAGAAAAACAATTGTGTCAGACAATAACTTACATGACTTGACTAAGCCGGATTATATGCTATTTTAGCGGCTATGGAATCCGCTAACGAACCCTCCAATAGACAACTTCGAAAAGCAATTTATTCACTCGCCCTGCCGATTGTCTGGTCGAATCTTCTGCAACGCGGTGTGGGAATTGTTGATGCCATGCTGGTAGGCCATCTTGGCGCGGCCGAATTAGCGGCAGTCGGCATGGCCCAACTGGTTGTTTTTCTGGCCAGCGCCTTGATAATGGGTATCGGTATCGGGACCATGATCCCGGTGGCCAGGTCTACCGGAGCCGGACGGCCGGATGAAGTCACTGAAGCCGCCGGTACCGGCGTTGTAATGGGATTTATAGCTTCGATCCTGTTAAGCATAGTCAGCTATATTCTAAGCTATAAAGCGGCGATTTTCATGGGAGCCACGCCCGATGTCGCCAAGTTGGCTGAAGATTACCTCCACATCATATTTATCTTCCTGTTCGCCCGCAGCCTGATCTATATTATCAGTTCCATATTCCAGGGAACCGGCGACAGCAAAACGCCTCTACAGGTTATTATTTGGGTCAATATCGTTCATATTATTATGGCCTATCCGCTAATTTATGGTTTCAATTATGAACCATTGCTCATTCATATTCCAGCCATAGGCGTCAGGGGCGCGGCCTGGGCGAATGGTTTATCCGAATTAGGCGGTATAATCGTGCTTTATATTTTGGCTGTTAAAAAAGGTTTGTTACGGCCATTCGCGATTAAAATTAATCTGAGTCAATTTGAAAACATAAGCAAACTTGGCTATCCGGTATTTTTTGAAAGATTATTAATTACATCATCCCAGATGGTTTACGCCGGTATCGTTGTCAGTTTCTCGGTCGCCGCGTATGCCGCGCATCAGATAGGCTTCAATATCGAGGCGCTGGCGTTTTTACCCGGATTGGGTTTCGCTCAAGCCGCCACCGCTATGGTCGGCCAGAGCCTTGGCGCCCAAAATCCGGCACGGGCCAAACGAGTGGGATATCAATCGAATTTTATCGCGTTAGGCATAATGATACTTTTCGGGATTTCTTACCTTGTAATCCCAAGGTTTTGGGTGGGATTATTCACGAATGATCCTGAAGTAGCGGCTTATGGGGTTATTTTCTGTTATATCGCCGCGTTCATTCAGGCGCCCTTAGCTTCGGCCATGGTTTTTGCCGGAGCCTTGCGCGGCGCCGGTCAAACCCGATTTGTCATGTATACGACCATAATAGGCGCCTGGGGAATTCGTCTGCCTTTCGCCTACATATTCGGGATTTGGGCCGGCGGCGGTATAATATGGGTATGGATTGCCATGCTGGCAGATTGGGTAGCCAGAAGTACAATATTATTAGGGCGTTACAAATGGGGCCGCCATTTTGATTGAAATCTGAATCTTGCCTGTATTTTTATCAATTTTCCAGGTTTTAAGCAATCCCGGCAAATACCTGACGGCTTTTAAAGTAGTCTTCTACAACAACATTATATGACAATTTAAATTTCAATTTAATTAATAAACTAAACTGTAATTATTTTTTGCCGAAACCATAAAGAGAGGAAAAAAGTAGCATGGCAAAAAGTGCGTCCAAAAAGATTCTAATTGTCGATGATAATCCGAACATGTCCGTTCTGTTATCGGACATTCTCGAGATTTTCGAATATGAAGGCACTCAGGCTGAAGACGGCGAAGAGGCTCTCAGTAAATTAAAAGACGATAAGTACGCGATGGTCTTCACCGATTTGAGAATGCCTAAAATGGATGGCATCGACCTGTTGAAAGCTATAAAAAATCAACATCCGGAGTTGCCGGTTGTAGTTATTACCGGCTATTCACTGGGAGAAACTCAGAACCTTCTGTTGACTGAAAGGGCCGATGGTTTCCTTAACAAGCCTTTTAAAGTAAATGAAATAAAAGACCTTTTAGAAAGGCTTCTGAATTTTTCCGGCTAAAATCTTATTTCAATCATCTTTTATTCGCTCGCCCTGATTTTTCATATTTAATTATGTATTAGTAATCTACGTTTAATTAAATTAAGCGGTCATTGGAATACATATAAAAATAGGATAAATTTGATTGAAATATTGTATCGCGTATAATATTTTATAAGACATCCTAAAGGCGGCCATGGCTGAAACTTTTGACTTGAGATAACGTAACTTAGAGGGAAAGACTCCTGAACAGCGGATCGGAAGAAACTTTAATAAGGCAGGCCCTGGAGGGCGATCAGAAAGCCTACCAGATGCTTTTTGAGGCTCATAAACAGGCGATCTTTCATATCATCGTCAAGATAGTGAGGAATTCCGAGGAAGCTCAGGATCTGGTGCAGGAGACGTTTATCAAAGCGTTCGGCTCTTTGAAATCATATAATCCATCCTACCGCTTCACCACCTGGCTTTACAAGATTGCCGCCAATTCCTCTATCGATTACATCCGAAAGCGAAAAATCCAAACCTTTTCTATCGATCAGCCGCTGGAGACCAGAGACGGGCGGATAAATGTGGAAGTCGCCGATATGTCGCATCACCCCGAACGCGATCTCTCATCCAAACAGCAGAACCTGTCGATCGCAGAAGCAATCGAATCGTTGCCGCCGAAATATAAAGAGGTTATAATCAAGCGCCACCAGGAAGACAAATCATACGAAGAAATAGCCTCGCTTCTACACGTACCGGTAGGGACGGTTAAAGCCCGGATTTTTAGAGCTCGTGAATTATTGAAAAAGAAGTTAAAATCTCTGCGATAGAGAATGGAGGCCGGTATGAAAAAGGCGATTATAATAACCCTGTTTCTCGTTGGCGCCGCTTTTGCCCAGCATGAATATTATGATGAATTCAGCCAACCGGGCGATAAAATAGATGAAGTCATAGTCGATTGCCCCGTAGGCAAAATTACCTGCGAACCCGCGACTGACGGCAATATAATGGTCCGGGTTAAAAAAACGGTGTTTATAAAGGATGAAAAAGAAGCCAAAGAGTATGCCGACGCCTACGAAACATCTTTCGACGTAAACGATAGAAAACTGAATGTGACCCTGGATACGCCGCGTCATAAACACGACATGAAAGGTTTGTTTAACAAACTGTTTACCGGAAATTTCGGTGATGAATTCGAATTGCTAATTAAAGTATCGTTGCCGCCCGAAATCCGGTTGTCCATAAGTACCGCCTCGGCCGATATATTCGCCACCGATTTGAAAAATAATATTGAAATCGATGGATCTTCATCCGATGTCTCGCTGGAAAATGTCGTCGGCAATTGCAATATCGATGTGTCATCGGGCGACCTGGAAGTCAGAAATATTATCGGCGATATTTCGCTTGATGGTTCATCGTCCGATTTCGACTTAATCGGCGTGAAAGGAGATATCGAAGTATCGGTATCATCCGGGGATGGCGTGATCGAGGATGTTGAAGGCGATATCAGGGTACGGTCATCATCCGGGGATACCAGAATAAGCAGTCTCCGCGGTAATCTCGATTGCCGATCGACGTCCGGAGATTTAGGCGCAGAAAATGTTTCGGGATCGGTTAATGCCGGATCAACTTCCGGGACAATTAATCTGGACCATTTAACTAACAATGAGGGCATATATTATATCGAAACCACTTCCGGGGATGTCTATATTGAAATCGATCCGGGATTTAGCGGTAATCTGAACCTGGAGACCACTTCGGGCGATATTCATTCTCACTTGAACTTTTCATTTAATAAATATACCGAATCACGTCTGACCGGTTCAATCGGGCATGGGGCGGGAGAGATCAATGTAGAAACTTCATCGGGCGATATTATTCTGGAGAGTTTTTAATGCGATTTAAATATGTTAATTGTTGTATTTTGATTTTGGGGTTATCACTCTCTCCGATAGCCGTTTTAGCCGGCCCTCCCGATATTGATGTTCATCCATCCGATGATGAACTCCTGTATCTGGAAGACTCCCTGAATTTGCTCTCGGATAAAATGGCTTTATCAGCCGAGAGCCTGGCTCTCCATTTCGAATCCTTCGGAAAATTCGCGCAAGGATTATACGACACTCTGGAATTGCCGAGTTTTCCTGAAATTATTATCGACGAAAACGGCATAATAAAGGTCATGACCGATACCGGTATGATAGTCTATTCCATCGACACCAGCAATGCTGTGTCAGTCAAATTTAATAAAAAATTAGATCAGGATCGTCACGACATAACCGAATGGGGCAAAAATATCATAATCGAAGAAGGTGAAAATTTTATCTCCAATATTGTCCTTATCAGCGGTGATGTGACCGTCAATGGTTCGGTTGACGGCGATATCGTAGTTGTAGGCGGCGATATCTTCATAAATTCGACCGGATATGTCAGAGGCGATGCGGTCGCCGTTGGCGGACATGTTAAAAAAGAAGAGGGCGCTAAAGTCACCGGTTCCAGTATATCCATAGGCGCGCCGTTTCTGGTTTTGCCCGGTGGCTCTGCTTACCAGATCATTCAAGGCATATTACTGATAACCATGATAGTCAGCATGCTCTTCTCGGCCGTTTCCATTTCGCTGTTTCGCGGACCGGTAGTCAGGATTTCCCAAAAACTCATGGCCCGTCCCATTAAGTCTTTCTTTTTTGGTTACCTTGTTTTTCTGGGATCTTTTCTTGTTTGCTTGCTTTTGCTCGTATCCGTTATCGGAATTCCTTTGGCTTTAATAGGCCAGCCGATCGCCTCGATAATATTGACGCTTTTCGCCTACTCGGCGGTCAACCTGGTTGTCGGTCAATGGATTTTCAAGCATCAATCGCCCGTTAAAGCTTTCTTTTTCGGCAGCATAATCACGACCGGCTTGCCATTTCTCCTGCTTCTGGCCGGTTATTTGAGTAATTCGCTGGTACTGTTCATATTGAATATGTTGTTCTTGGGATTTCTGTTATTTATTATCCTGCCTTTTGGTCTGGGAGCCGCGTCATTATCCCGTTTCGGTTTTCCGCCCAGGACCGGCAAAATTACCGACAGCCAGGATCGATCGGCGGTTACTTTGACTCCATCCGAATAGTAATTTAAGCGATCATTTTCAAGCTATATCATAAAAAATAAAACAGGCGTCCATTGTGAACGCCTGTTTTAAAGAAATCTCAAAAGCAAAATTAATTCAAATAAGCTCGCAGCGATTTGGACCTGGACGCATGCCTGAGTCGTTTTATGGCTTTCTCTTTAATCTGCCTGACTCGCTCGCGCGTCAATGAAAAACGCGCGCCGATTTCCTCAAGGGTCAATGGCTTTTCATGAGACAGACCGAAATATAGATTGATAACCTCGGCTTCTCTGGGAGTCAGGGTATCAAGCGCTTTTTCGATCTCGACTCTTAACGATTCATCCAGCAAGCTTTCATCCGGGGATGGCTGAAATTCATCCTCCAGGATATCTATGAGCGAGTTATCCTCCGACGCCGAAAAAGGGGCATCAAGAGATAGATGCGAATTGGATATTTTAAGCGTATCAGCGACTTCCTTCTCGGTCAATTCCAGCTCCTGAGCGATCTCATCGGCGGATGGTTCACGGCCGAATGTCTGTTCGAGATTAGCCGATATCTTGCCGATTTTATGAAGCGTACCTACCCGATTCAAAGGCAAACGGACAATCCGCGATTGTTCCGCCAGCGCCTGAAGGATCGCCTGCCTTATCCACCAGACAGCGTAAGAAATGAATTTAAAACCACGGGTCTCATCAAACCGCTTGGCCGCCTTGATAAGGCCGATATTGCCCTCATTGATTAAATCGGACAACGACAAGCCCTGGTTTTGATATTGTTTGGCAACCGACACGACAAAGCGAAGATTAGCCTTGGTAAGTTTTTCAAGGGACAATTGATCGCCCTTCTTAATTCTTTTGGCTAATTCGATCTCTTCATCGGCCGTAATTAAGGGTGTCTCGCCGATTTCGCGAAGATATAAATCAAGAGATTGTTCCTCATCACGAAATCTTTTAGACTGTTTTGACAACGCTATGCGCTCCTTGTAAAAAGTCCGCACTTTTCTTAAGCAACTTAATAAACATCGGCATTAAAACCGATGGGCAAAGTCATTTGTTTCAAAATTAATACTTCATTACCATTTTTAAGGTTTTAACGCCGCATGAAACGTCCTGTTTTCCCGCTTGACCAAAAACAATATAGATTTCTTACGGTTCTTCAAGTCATCCGCGACTTTGAAAAAGTCGGATTTACTGGCAACCGGGCGGTTATCTACCTCGAGAATCAAGTCCCCTTTAAACAGGCCGCCATCATCGGCCGGACTGGCCGGGTCGATACTATCGATAATAACCGCAGCTGTAAAATCGACCCCCATCCTGTCAGCCATATCTCTGGTAAATGTACTGACTTTAAGTCCCAACCAGCTGTTTTCGGTCTTCTGGTTATCATTATTAGATGAAACTTCAAGGAATTTGCTTCTGTCACCAAGGGCAAAATCCAATTTTTTGATATCGCCTTTGCGATTTATTTTCATCGATATTTTTGTGCCCGGTCCGGCATCGGCAATCATAAACCGGAATTCCTGAGCATTGGTAACCTTTTTGCCATCGACTTCCAGGATAACGTCCCCGGTTTTCAAACCGCCTTTTTCGGCTGGTGAATCAGCTTCGACCGACTCAACCAGGACACCATCCGTGCTCTTTAAATCCATGGCTTCAGCCATGTTATTATTGATATCGTTAGGCAAAATCCCCAGCCATCCCCGGGATATCGAACCGGAAGTTTTTAGCTCATTAGCGATTTTCTTGGCCAGGTTTATCGGAACGGCAAAACCAATTCCGATATTTCCGCCTGAAGGCGACACTATGGCTGAATTAATACCGACGACCCGGCCATCGATACCAATCAGAGGACCGCCCGAATTACCGGGATTAATCGAGGCATCAGTCTGGATATAATTTTGATAAATCGGATTATCCGGCCCGAAAACCAGACCGCTACGTCCCAATGCCGATATTACGCCAACAGTTACGGTTCTATCTAAGCCTAACTGCGGGAACGGATTGCCCACTGCAATCGCCCAATCACCGACTAATATCGAATCAGAGTCGCCCAGTTCCAGATATGGCATTTTCTCATCCGCGTCGATTTTTAATAGCGCTACGTCTGTCTCGGCATCCGAACCTACAACCGTTGCCTTGAACTCCTTGGTATCTGACAAACGGACAATAATATCATCAGCATCGCGGACTACATGATTATTGGTTAAAATGTAACCGTCATCGCTGATAAAGAAACCTGATCCCAGCGATTCACTGCGCCGCATCCGTGGTTCTTCCGGTGTTTGCGGCGGCTGTCCAAAAAACCTGCGCCAGATGTCATCATCAAAAAACGTATGGAATTTATCCTCTACCATGCTTTTAGCCGAAATATTCACGACTGCCGGTTTGACTTTCTGGGCTATTAACACGAATGGCGAGTGTTTGGCGCCTATATCCACCGACTGGCTCGGTATCGGCGCCGTCGAAACCGTAGTCTGGTCGCCCGCGACCAGATTATTCGAACTATAGTTAGATCCGATTACCATGCCCATCAGGATGGCAATTCCAGCTACTACTATGATAGCAAATAGCCCCTTTACTTGACCCCAATTTTTCATACATTACCCCTTGCTCATTTTTGCACAGACAAGAATAATAACTTATCAATTTTTCTTGTCAAGCATTTTCTTCTTTCATTGTTAATTCAAATTGTTCTACGAATATTTGCAAATTCTGTTCCGAGGATAGATTAAATATTAAATCTTTTCGGCTTTTCTTTTCCCTTAACCTAAATTTCTATCGATAATTGACCACAATATTATTATTCAACGCTATTTAGCTCATTTTTGTGCCTGAATTAATATTAATAATAGCGCCCAATCTATATTTTTATCCGGATATCAAAAAATTAATCTTAAAACATTGAGATGTCGTAACATAATTGGCGTAGTAATCTTAAAATCGTGTTCGAGTTACCTTTTTTAGAAGCATTTCCAGTAAAAATATCGTATAATATTGAAAATTTATAGTTTCTTTTAAACAGGGAGATTGAATGAGGGTTTTATTGTCCATTGTCTTTACGGCGTTTTTATCCAGTTCGTTGGCATTTGGTCAGGGGCTTAAGATTTTTAATGATCTACAGGATATTATTATCAAAGTATCCGAGGATGTCAAGCCGACGGTAGTTCATATCGAAGTCGTCAAAAAGCATAATAATCAACGGTATGAGTCGCTCGGTTCAGGCCTAATCGTGAGCCGGGATGGTTATATAATGACCAACGAACACGTTGTGGATGATTATGTTTCCGTTAGAGTGACGCTTGAATCGAAGATGGAATATTCAGCGCAAGTAATCGGCACCGATAAATTAACCGACATTGCCTTGCTTAAAATTGACGTGCCGGTTGCCGAGGATTTTAAGGTAGCCAAGCTGGGCAATTCCGATTCAATCCAGGTCGGCGAATGGGTCCTGGCGGTCGGCAATCCCTATGGCTTCGATCGGACGGTGTCTTTCGGGATTGTATCGGGCAAAGGCCGAACTCTAAATTTGCCGAACAACGCCCCTTTATTGAACGATTTTATCCAAACCGACGCGGCTATCGATCCCGGTTCCTCCGGCGGGCCGCTGGTTAATTTGAGAGGCGAGGTTATAGGCATCAACTCTATCGGTGTGGGCCGAATGCAGGGATTTACCATTCCTATTAATATCGCCATCGATGTCATGGATAAATTGCTGGCGACCGGGACAATTGAGCGCGGCTATATAGGAATCGTGGTTCAGCCGCTTAATCGCAGTTATGCCAAATATTATGGGCAGCCCGATCTTCAAGGCATCATCGTTAGCGATGTTTACAAAGACCATCCGGCGGACAAGGCCGGTTTGAAGCCGGGTGATATTATACTGTCTTTTGACGGCAAACCGATGGCGGCGGAAAATGAAGATGACCTGACCAAGTTCACGCTGGAAATTTCCCAATCCAAAGCCGGTGATAAAAAAACCATGGAAATTTTCCGGGATGGCAAGAAACGAATGCTGACAGTTGAAATCGGTCAGAAACCCAAAGTCAAACCGGATGAGTATGAGGCCAAGCAGGATTTCACGGTTGAGGAAATCACCGAACTTATGTTCCGCAACTACCTTCTGGAGACGCGCGAGGGGGTATATGTCAAGTTCGTGGAGGTCGGTTCGCCCGGCGACAAAGGCGGTCTGTTGGCCGGCGATGTTATAGTCGGTGTGGGCAATGAGGAAATAAAAAACCTCGATGATTTCAAACGGGTCATGGGAAATATCGGTACTCCCAAATATATACTGTTCAGGATATTGAGGGGTAAAGATTACGCTTTCGCCCTCATGGATCTTACCGAGGACGAAAAAGGATCAAAAGATAAGGATTCGAAATAAGATTCATTAAAGCATTCTGCGGGGGCGGGAATTCTTTCCTGCCCCGAACGGAGCTATCGTGATGTCTTCGGGAAATGATTCCTGACGACGTAAGGTAATAAAAAGCCCCCGGCAATCGAGTCGGGGGCTTAATGATTTCAAATCCGGGTTTATTGGCATTATCAATAGGCGTCTGCCAATTGTGCATCGACTTTGATTATCATCGATTCGATATCCGCCAAATCGGAATACCTTTTCAACTGGTCATGGGTCAATACCGCTTTGGCTTTCATGATTGCTTCCAGTTCCAGCGATTTCAATTCGGCCAGAAATTGATAATACTCTTTAATATTATATCCGACCGCTGTGCTATTCATGACGGTCCAGTTTGAAGTGAATTTATCGATTTCCGTTTTCCTGATTTCAGCCTGGGCCCTGGTTTGTATCATTTTATCGATAATGACTCTGTTTATTATGTCAAGCTTTTTGCACTGGGAATCAGAAAGCTGAAGGCTAATCTTGTGATCAAGTATTTTATTGATTGCCGTTTGAGGAATTTGATCATCCGCAAACGAAATCCCGGGGGACGCGATTGTCAACACCAGAATAATTACCGCCGACAAAAACGACGCTTTTCTAAACATAACTTCTCCTTTGACAAAATTCCATCTTTTGAAATTCTTGGTTTATCTGTTCGAAGAGAGCCAGATCTTTTCGGGATTACCCTGCTGATTGTTCGGTTAATCGCCCGCGGGACGACCGTCCGGACAATCTTCTATGCTCTCATTATTTTCGTGTTTGATTAAAATACGGAAATTTCATAATAAGGTTTCAAGTTTTAATAGAAAAATTAATTTGGCATTGTATGGAATGTATATTTCTGTCAGGAAAGGAGGGGTTATGCCATAAGTAGGAAAACATTACTAAATAACTTAGCTCACGAAGGATACGGATTGCTTCGTCGGTTAAATGACCTTCTCGCAATGACTTCAAAAGGCTGTCATTTCGAGGAGCGAAGCGACGCGGCCGTCAAGGCACATCCGTGTAATCTGTCAATCTTTTGGCACAGCCTCAGGATTCCTGACGGCGCTATTAATATCGACAGGAAGAGATTCCTATCGGCGCGTGAAATTAAACATGGGAATAATGGCTAAATTGATATCAATTAAAAATCCCCGAGGGGGAGTACATCGGGGATTCTTTTAGAGAGACAAAAAACAGAGAAAAGATTTAACGTTATTTATTTGGCATTAGCCATTTCCAATTGCGTTTTGCCCATAACCAGATCGATAGATACCTGTTCGCTGAATATCTTGATCTGATAGGGCGTTAAAATCTTGCCGGCTTGAACCAGGGCCTCGAATTCGAGAGCTTTCATATCCGCCAAGCAACGGTAATATTCCTTAACCGTGCTTTTAAATTTGGGATTTTCCATATCAGCCCAATTGGCGGCATATTTCTCGATTTCAGTCTTATTCATCTGAATCTGGCCCTTGCATTGCAGCATTTTATTGACAATGCCGCTATTAACGAGGTTTAGATTCTTTAGTTGCGATTCCGACAATTGCAAAACTGTCTTATGTTCCAGTATCTGGTCTATCGGCGATTGGGGAAGATTTCCGGCAATTGCCTGTCCTATAATAATCCCGGCTATCAGCATGATTGGCAAAACAAAAATCTTTATTTTTCTATTCATAATTATTCCTTCGATAAGTTTTCACATGTTCACTAAAACTTCTTTCACTTTTATTCTACTTACGAAAAACAGTGTTTTGAGTTTCGTATATTTAAAACAAATTATAGTAATTTTCTTGATAATCAGCGGTAAAATTCAATATTGTAATGATGACAAAATAAAAACTGCGACTTTTATCATTCTATAAGGGATCGTCTAAATCTACAGAAAATCTATCGCTTATCTAAATAAATACTTATCTTAACACTTCGCGGCCGGTTCCGGAACACAGATCAATCGTTGTTTTCAGAACATCTTTAGGGCTGCCCGCGCCGATATTAATAATATAACAGCCGCACTTTTCAAGCATACGTTTATAAAACCGTCTCTGTTGATCGAGCCTATCACCTGTTTTGGCCAGAATATACGGGTTGTAAAATGGGTGGTTTGCCGCGGAAACGGTTTGAGCCGGCGGTCTGCCTTCCTCGAGAAAACGTAATGCCTGGTCGGCCGGCAACTGCTCGGATATTGACCCGAAATGATCGTTTTTGAATATGAGAATCGTCTTCACCTGGGTTCGCTTAATATGCTTATCCTGGCCGCCAAGCCAATAAGGATCGAGCATGGCCCGGGATTTTTCGGAAGCGATGAAACAATAGGGTTCGCCCCTATCCAGATCGCATTCTTCGCCATACAGGCAATCCTGGTTTTCGCAAGCCTCCTTAGATGTCACCACGTTTTCACAGCGGCATCTCTCGAATAAGCTTTTAGCGGCCGGATATTTATCGACAAAATCGGTTCGCATGAAAAATTTCCGTTCGACACATTCCGCCAAAGCGGCCTGGCCGCTGATACGAACCAGGGCCAGATCGGGGCTGACTATTTTGGCCGGGCCATGTTTTAGCAGGCCCGCCGTATGTGTCGACTTGCCCGTGGCGGGCGGGAAAAATAGCAAAACACCTCGGCCGGCTATATCAAAGCAGGCGGCATGAACGGCCAGCGAATTATACAGTTTTTCCGAAATATCAGAAACAATCCCTAAAGCCAGCGATCTTAATTGAGAATAGTAAGCCGAATTAAAGAAGAAAGCCGTATGCGAATCGGAATTATAATAGGCCCGGGCTTCGCGGCCGGATATGCCTTTAACCGCGTACACGATGCCGTGCGGTTCGATATCGGCTTCGAGTTCGGCCGGGTAAAAATTATCGACCCAAAAATCATAGAGATGCGGGCTGTTGGTGCGAAGCTGTAATACTATACCGGCGATATTGACATTCCATTCGTAGTAGCTGTCGTGCGTAAATGTGTTTTCTGATTCAGCGACCAATGCTTCGCGCATTTCGAGATTAATAGATGATTCCGTTTCGACAAACGATTGCTGTTTGGTAACAGCATTATTTAGCGCTTTGCCTTTGGCCTTGCGGGATGGCACGAGTTCCGCTAAAGCTTCGTTGATACGGCTCAAGCCCTCATCGATTCGCGGCATCGCCGTGGCATAGGAAAGCCTGAGGAAGCCCTCCATACCGAAAGCGTCACCCGGCACGACCGCCACATGAGCTTTTTTCATCAGATGATAAGCCAGGCCGTAAGAATTCCTGATCGGATGACCGTTGTACTCTTTATCGAAATAGGCGCTGAAATTCGGGAACAGATAAAACGCGCCCTGCGGCTGAGGACATGATACGCCGGGAATCGACCGCAATCGCGATAGCGCCAGGTTGCGCCGACGCTGGAATTCGTAAACCATTTTTTCGATATCGAGCTGCGGGCCGTTTAAAGCTTCCACCGCCGCTTTTTGGGAGATCGAACAAGCATTCGAGGTGTTATGTCCCTGTACCATATTCATCCCGGCGATAATCTCTTTGGGGCCGGCGGCGTAGCCTAAGCGCCAGCCGGTCATGGAATAAGCTTTGGACATGCCGTTGATTACGACTGTGATATCTTTAGCCTTCGGGGAAAGCGAGGCGATGCTGTAAAACTTGAAACCATCATAGACGAGCTTCTCATAAATCTCATCGGCGATAATAATGATATTTTCAGAAACAGCAATTTCGACAAGCTCGCTTAACTCATCCCGATTATAAGCCGCGCCGGTTGGATTGCAGGGATTATTTAAAAACAGACACTTTGTCCTTGGTGTTATCGCTTCCGCTAAGTCTTTAGGGCGAAGCTTGAAACCGTTTTCCTCGCTGCAATGCACGTACACCGGCACGCCTTTGGCAAGGTTCACAATCGCCGGATAGGACACCCAATAGGGCGATGGTATTATCGCTTCATCGCCTTTATTTAAAATAGCTGTGCACAGGTTAAACAAACAGTTCTTGGCGCCGGTTGACACGATGATTTCTTTAGGTGTGTAATCCAAACCGTTGTCATTGTGAAGCTTTTTAATAATCGCCTGCTTCAAAAGCGGGATTCCATCATTGGCGGTGTAATGAGTGAAATTCTCATCAATCGCCTGCTTGGCCGATTTCTTGATATTCTCCGGCGTTGGAAAATCAGGCTCGCCGATAGATAGATCGATAACATCTATGCCCTCGGCCTTAAGCTGTTTGGCTTTAGCCGAAATTCGAAGCGTCGCCGATTCGCCGATACGTTGTAATCTATCTGCCAGGAAACCCATAGTACTTATTCGCCTTTAGCGCCGGTTTCAGGTTTATCTTTGGCTTTATCGCCGGCTAAATTCTGCAGAATTTTTGTCAG
>CAZFSN010000004.1:32312-36302 GCA_964521815.1 uncultured Ignavibacteria bacterium
CCTTCATGTTTGATCGCCAACGCTTTGCCTTTAGCGGCGGTACCCAGCCTGACACTCTCGGCTTCGGCCTCAACTTCTTTCTGATATTTCATGGCATCAGCGGCTTTTTTAATTGTCGATTCGAGTTCTTTTTCCTTGCGGACAATCTCTTTTTCCTCGAGCTTGATCGATTGATCTTTCTCGATTAAGCGAACCTCATATTCTTCTTTCTTGAGTTGCTGATTCATTTTGAGGCGTTCGAGATCATAGGCCATATCAGCTTTAGCGCGTTTTTGATTGATGCCGGCTTGAAATTCGGCGCGTTGCAATTCATAGTCGCGGCTGGCCTGGGCGATTTCGGTTTCGGCCTTGAACTTGGCTATATCGCCTTCCTTACGGGCGCCGGCCGATTTAATGGTAGCTTCCTTATCGGCTTCCGCCTGGGCAATCTCGGCCTCGCCCTTAACGCGCGCGATATGCGGCTTACCGAGCGCTTCCAGATAGCCCTGCGAATCGGAAATCTCTTTCAAGGAAAATGACAGCACGGATAGGCCCATAGCGTCAAAAGATTTTTGGGCTAACGCGATTACTTTCTTGGCGAACTCTTCGCGGTTTTGATAGATTTCCTCCACGGTCAGCGATCCCAGCACACCGCGCATATTGCCCTCGAGAACTTGCTGAGCGATCTCTTTCATACCGGAAAGACCTTTGCTTAAAAATTGCTCGGCGGCCATTCTAATCGAATAGTCATCACCGCTGACTTTTACCTGGGCCTGGCCAACCGCCCTAAGTTCGATTCCTTTGGCTGTCAGCGCGTCCTGTATTTCCATATTCAGGGTAAAAACCTCGAGTGGTAAAATATCAGCGCGTTCCACGAAAGGTAATACCAGCGCGCCGCCGCCAATACTCATACGATAACCGATTTTACGCTTGGTGCCATCGGGATCTTCAATAGTATGACGTCGGCCGCCTGATATAATCAGAACTTCATTGGGGCCGACTTTACGATATTGTTTAGCCAAGGCGATGAAAAAAAGAACTACCAGTACGATAGCCGCGCCGGCTAAAATAATCCATCCAACCACTGACATATTCAAGCTCCTTTTACAATTTATCTTTTCTATCAGACCGGCTCAAAATTACCATTAGCCTAAACCGGCCTTTAAACCTGCTGTTTAATGACGTGGAAACATATGTAAATCCACTTGCCGATGCAACTGTTTTCCATATATCTTTTGAAAAATAATTTTGGTACTCTATAAATCACAAATATGAACCTTAAGGTTAATTCATTATATCCCAAGAGATTACATAAGTTAAATTAAATTCCTGTTGATTTTATCTTTAAAAATATATACCTTCCGTTGTGATAAAAAGTGCAATCTCCCAAGGTTGCCCGGGAAAACAACAACGGAAATTACGCGGGGTTTTGCCATGAGCGATATTTATAGAGTAGAGGAATACCAGAGGTTCGCTGATAACTTGAAAGCGGCTCTTACCGGTCCGAATATCAAGCATTATAAATTAGATCAACTTCGCAAGTACGCTCTGGAAACCGGTCGTCAAACCAGCAACGGCGCCTGGGTCTGGCGGTCGATGGTTTCCTCCAGGATTGGACCCAAGACCGTTTATCTCGGTGGTGAAAAAGTAAGACTGCCAAAACCATCCGAACTCCATCGATCTATCATCGAGAAAGCTCCGGATGAACTTCATAAAGTCTTGCATCTGATGCGAACGATGCCTTTTGTCCATCTACGCCGCCAGATGGGGAATAATTCGGAATACAATCCGATCTGTAATCTGTATATAAGCGTAGCCGACCGCAAGAATTATCGGCTGGCCTACATGTGGGGCAATACGATGTTCGATCCCGGCAAACGCCCCGGTCCCGAATTTACCATGATTCATATACCCGAGGAACATCAGCTTCGCCAGCAGGTTTTGGCCTTACCCGAACATTATATCAATATCGCGCTCGGCACCGATTACATGGGCGAAAATAAAAAGGGCTTCTTACGTCAGGCCATGTGGAGCGCCGATCAACGCGGCATGCTGGGGCTTCACGCCGGTACGAAAATAGTCACCGCCTGGGATCAAAGGGATAACCGTCTAAAGCGCTACGGCGTTTTTCTTTTCGGTCTATCGGCCACCGGTAAGTCGACCTGGTCATGCCATCAGTTGGGACTCGATCATACTAAAAAAGAAGGTACTGAAGTCAGCCAGGATGATATCGTATTTTTACGCAAGGATGGTTCGGCCTATGGTTCGGAGGCCAATTTCTTCGTCAAGACTGATGTACAGAAAGACTTACAGGAAGCGATGTACTGGTCGCTGGTCGATAAAACGGCTCTCTATGAAAACGTGATGATCGACGCCGACGGCAATCCTGATTTTCTCGATGAGAATCTGTGCGGCAATGGCCGGGCGGTTATTCGCAAGGATAAGCTGAGAGTCAAACGCGGCCGTAAGCTGATTCGAATTGATTCCCCCAGCGTCAATCTGCCAAACTTATCTGAAATGGACGGCCTGATTTTCGCGTTCATTACCCGGCGCAACACAATCATGCCTTTCAGCCAAAAACTGACTCCCGAACAAGGTGTGCTGGCTTATCTCTGGGGCGAATCATCCCACAGCATGGCCTCCCAGCCTGATAAGGCCGGCGAATCTGTCAGGACCGTCGGCACCGATCCGTTTATCGTCGGGTCGCAGGCGGCCAAGGTAAATCGCTTTTATGATATCATCATGAATCTGGTCGAGAACAATCCCGGCAAGGTTCATTTCCACATGTACAACACCGGCGGCATGGGCGAAATTATCGAAACCACTGAGGTTAATGGCAAAAGTGTCAAGAAAATGGTACGCAAAGTCACTCGCGTGCCTATCGATGTAATGGCGGCGATTCAGCGCGGAGATGTCAGAGGTACCAATGTTTACGCACCCGGACGGCTGGGTAGGCTGGAAATAAAATCCTGTATCGATGCGGATCTGGATGGCTACAATCCCGATAAATGGTATTCCAAAGATCAAATCGATTATTATATAAGAGACCTGGTCGATGGCCGCCGCGAGTACACTGAATCTGTCGCTGTTCAGGGGTTGAAACAGGAAATAATCGACGAGGCGGAGAAATCGTTCGCCATAGCCGGGGACAAGAAAGATAAAGTAGTAGTCCCGGCCTTGCCTGAGGAAAAACCAAAAGCTGAACCCGAACCGGTTAAAGCTTCGCGGGAGGAACTTCCCGACTTGAAATGGGAAACCAAATCGCGCCCGCGGCGAACCCGGCTGGGACGTTATTAACAGAATTTGATACTTATTTGGGTCGCGGTCGCTTTTCGGCACCGCGGCTTTTTATTTGTGGTTAATTTATAATTAGTAATAATGATTGCAGTTGATAGGTATGTTAATAGATCGTTAAAGAAAATCAATATAGATACTAACTCCGGGATGGTGGGTTTGTTGAAAAAGGCAATATGTTTAAAATATCCAGTACATTTTTTATAATGTCATACCTGCGAATATACGGAAGACGCGGAATAAAGCCGGCTATTTGATTCCGACCAGCAAGACACCGCTTAAAATCAACCCCAGGCCAACCCACTTGATTAGCGAAAACGGCTCCTTGAATATGAAAAACGATACTAGCACAATCGCGCCATAGGCTAAGCTGGTGACTATCGGGTAAGCAATCGAAATATCGATTTTCGACAGTAATACCATATACCCGGCCACCGATGACACATAGCAGAACAACCCGAACAGCACTGAAAGATTAGTAAATATTTTGGCAAAATTGCTGATCAGCACGCTCGGCGCGATTGCCCCGATTTGATTCATCCCGGCCTTCAAAAACACATGCCCGCAGACATTGAAACCGACGACGAACAGCATTATCAGGTAACGGGTCATATTCTCCTCCCTCAATATTTTTGCCTTAAAAGTAGGTCAGGAGCCCTGTCCCGTAAGGGATGGCTTCCGCCATGCTCCTGACGCGAATTTAAGTACACCGTGGGC
>CAZFSN010000005.1:0-29452 GCA_964521815.1 uncultured Ignavibacteria bacterium
ATTAAAGCCGTCTTTATATTGGACGGCTTTTTTATTGTTTAAGTGCGGTAATTTATAGATACTTAAGAAGATGACTCGCGAAGCGGATTTAGAGAATATAGCTTCTTATTTTAAAATAGCGAAAGCGGCCAGATAATGAAACAATAAGGATATCAAGCTTGCTGATAAAATAACGAAACTTTATTTTTATATATATCGTAAATAATACGTGCCAATAGAGTTAATTTAATAAAGGGAGCATTTTTGATGAAAAAGGTCTTTATAATTTCCGGGATTGTCATCGTTATTGCCATTATAGCGTTCCTGGTATTAAAACCATCCGGCGATAAAAAAAACGGATTGAAATTGGTCGACGTAACTAAAGGGACGATTGTCGACAAAGCCCTGGCGGTCGGACAGCTCGAACCACGGCAGGAAATACAGGTTAAATCCAAGATATCAGGCATCGTTAAGACCCTGCACGTTGATACGGGCCAGGATGTCAAAGCCGGTGACCCGCTAATTACCGTCGCTCCCAATCCTACGCCGCTTGAGTACGCGGAAACCAAAAGGAACCTTGAATTGGCGCAAATCGATTATGATAACGCGCAATTGATATTTCAACGTAAGCAAGGTATGTTCGATAAAAATTTAATCAGCCAGGAAGATTTCGATATCAGCAAAGCGCAATTTGACGAATCTCAATTAAGACTGCGACTGGCCGAAGAAAAATTCGAACTTTTAAAGCAAGATCATACCGGCGATGGTAAAAATGAAAATGTAATCTTATCCCCTATTACCGGTACAGTATTGGAAAAATTAGTCAGCGAGGGCGATCCGGTGGTACCGCTGACTTCATACCAGGCCGGCACGCCATTATTGACCCTGGCTCCCATGGGCGAATTAATATTTAAGGGAACCGTTGATGAAATCGATGTCGGCAAACTCATAGAAGGCATGCCGACAAATTTAAAGATAGGAGCCCTGCCGGATACCGAACTTAAAGGAGTACTTTCCAAGATTTCGCCCAAGGCCCGCAAACAGGATAATACGACATTATTCGATATCGAAATAGAAGTCACTGATTTGGGCAAATCCACCCTTCGGGCCGGTTATTCAGCTAACGCGGATGTAATTATTAATCAGAAAGACAGCGTTTTAGTAATCCCGGAAAGGTTAGTCACTATCAAAGGTGATACATCGTTCGTGGAAGTTCAGGATTCAACGGGAACTATAGATACGGTTCAAGTAAAGGTCGGCTTATCCGATGGTCTGAATATCGAAATTGTTGAAGGACTTAACCTCGATCAAAAAGTCATTGAGCGGCCGCCTAAGGAGATCGAATAGGTGAAAGCCTTAATTATCCTAAAACAATTTTTTCAGGATATTAGAAGACAAAAACTTCGTACCTTTCTCACCACGTTCGGCATAATCTGGGGAACGGCCTCGATAATAATCCTCGTGGCTTTTGGTGAGGGGATTTTTCGTCATAATAAAAAACAGTTTTTAGGTCTTGGAGAGGGTTTGGTAATCATGTGGGCCGGCCAAACCTCCATGACCTACCAGGGATTACCTAAAAAGAGACCAATCAGATTTATCGATGAGGATATCGACAATCTCAAAAGAGAAATTCCCGGTATTATCAGGTCTTCGCCGGAATATTCAAACTATTCAAGAATAACTTACGGTCGAAAAACGATGGCTCAGAGCATTGTCGGTATTTATCCCGAGTTTGGGATAGTGCGAAATCTCATACCTGAGGCGGGCGGCCGGTTTATAAATGGAGTTGATTTGGAATATCGCAAACGGGTTGTGTTTTTGGGCACAAATGTACGCGATGATCTTTTCGGGGAAGGCTTCAATCCGGTCGGCAAATATGTGATAATCAGGGGCGCGCCGTTTTTGGTCGTGGGCGTTTTAAAGCATAAAGAGCAGAATTCTTCATATAGAGGCCGTGATGTTTACAATGTTTTCATACCGTCGAGTACGCATAAAACAATGTTTTCCAGAAATTACCCTAATGATCTTATTTACCAAGTAGCTAACCCGGATAAATCGAAATCTATCGAACGCGAAGTGTTTAAATATTTCGGGAAGAAATACAAATTCGACCCAAATGATGACCAAGCGCTTTCGGTTTGGGACACCAACGAAGACATGAGGGAGTTCAAACCGTTTTTTGAGGGTTTCAAGATATTTCTTGGTATTATTGGATTTTTCACTTTAATAGTCGGCGGAATAGGTACAGCTAATATAATGTATGTAGTAGTAAAAGAACGAAGTAAAGAAATCGGTTTAAAAATGGCCTTGGGAGCTACCCGGTATCATATAATGAGTCAATTCGTGATTGAATCGCTTTTGATGACCGCTATCGGTGGATCTATCGGTTATTTGCTAGCACAAGGATTGGCCAGCGTTTTTCCTTATTTTGGCCTGGAGGAATATATTGGCAATCCTGTTATCACGGCCAGACATGTTATTCTTACAATAGTAATAATCGGCACGATCGGTTTTCTGGCAGGTTTATTCCCGGCCCGCCGGGCAACTAAATTGAATCCCGTCGAGGCTTTGAGGTTATAATTATGTTTTATAAATTAATGTTATTTTTAAAGCTTATTCTCAGGGAATTTAAAGCCCAGAAGCTAAGGATGTCCCTAACTATTCTGGCAATTACCTGGGGAACTATTTCAATAACTTTGTTGATGGCTTTCAGTGTCGGACTGGAAAACCAAATGATGAAAGCAACCGCCGGTCTGGGCAAAGGGATTGTAATTGTATGGTCAGGTCAGACGACAAAAGTCTTTCAGGGTTTACCTCCGGGCAGAAAAATCTGGTTCAGACCGGAAGATATCGACCTGATCCGAGAACGCATCCCGGATATCGATCTTGTCTCCGGCGAATACCTCAGATGGGGCGTGACAATCGAATATGGCAAGAAACAGATAGATAAACTGGTCAGCGGGGTTTATCCCGAATTCAAGGATTTACGTTCTCATTACGCTCAAATGGGCGGACGATTCATCGATAAAATCGATTATGATCAGAAAAAGCGGGTAATATTTCTGGGCACGGGTGTCAAAGAGGAATTATTCGGCGATCAAAACGCGATCGGCGAAATAATCACGCTTAACGGAATTCCATTTACGGTAATTGGCGTCATGGTCGATAAAATGCAGGATTCAAATTATCATGGGCCGGATAAAAATTATACTGTAATCCCGGCTTCCACTTTTGTCATGATGTTCGGTGATCCCTATCTGGATAATATCGTATATTCCGTTAAAGACGGCGTCAAGACCAAGGACGTCGAAAGACAGATGTTCGAGTTATTCGGCGGCAAATACCGATTTGACCCTGATGACAGTCATTGCCTCTGGTTCTGGGACGTGGCCGAACAAGCTATAATAGTAGGAAAAGTATTTTTAGGCATAAAAATATTCATGTGGTTTATTGGCGGCATGACATTGTTAATTGCCGGTGTAGGCGTCGCCAATATCATGTATGTGGCGATTAGGGAACGCACGAAAGAAATCGGCACAAAAATAGCGCTCGGCGCCAGAAAAGGGCATGTGATTTTTCAGTTTATGATAGAAGCCCTGGCCATAGCTTTCGTTGGCGGGGCGCTTGGCATATTATTCAGCGTTCTGGTTTGCCGGATTTTCTGGATGCTGCCCCTTGAGGGCGATCTGGAATTACTGGCGCGCCCGACTGTAAATTTGCCGGTAGCTCTAATTACTGTAGCTACCTTATCGATTATCGGTTTTCTGGCCGGCTTCTTCCCCGCCAGAAAAGCGGCATCGATTAACCCGGTTGAAGCGTTGAGGTACGAATAATGAACGATAACGGTACGTTAATAAAACTCCAGGATATAACCAAAAAATATCTAACCGGCAAAGTATCGGTTATGGCTTTAAAAGGCATCACGCTGGAAATCAAGCGCGGCGAACTGGTTGCGGTGATCGGACCATCCGGCTCGGGCAAATCCACATTGATGAATATTATAGGCTGTCTGGATACGCCGACATCGGGCAGCTACTATCTCGACAATAAATCGGTAGCCGAATTCGGTATACATCAACTGGCCGGTGTTAGAAATAAGAAGATCGGTTTTATCTTCCAGAATTTCAATCTTCTTACTTACGCTACGGCTTATGAAAATGTCGAGATGCCGCTAATTTTCGCCGGTAAGCCGGCCGTTTACCGCAAAGAGAAAATCATGGATTGTTTGGCGCAGGTGGGTTTGGCCGACCGGGCTGAACACAAGCCGACCGAGCTTTCCGGCGGTGAGATGCAGAGAGTGGCAATCGCGCGGGCTTTAGCCAACGACCCGGATATTATTCTGGCCGATGAGCCGACCGGCAATCTCGATTCGCAATCCGGCGGCGAGATTATCAAGCTGTTCGAAAGGCTGAACTCCGAGGGTCGTTCGGTGGTGACTATCACGCATGATATGAGTATCGCCCGCCGCTGGAACCGGATTGTGAAAATCAAAGATGGCATTATCGAATCGGATGTGGTTATCGGCGGAAAAAAATAACGGGGACTTAATATAGCATCATACCCTTTAACCGTATTATTATCTTTTCGCTTATAAATTATTCTCATTGCGAAGCCGTCAAGGTACGTCCGTGCAATCTGTTTTTTTGCTGCCCAATGAGTTACAGATTGCTTCGTCGCCCTTCGGGCTCCTCGCAATGACCGACGTTAAGAATTTTCAACAATCTCAGCGCTTAGGGACGAGTAGAGAAAAGAAGATCTGATTCTCTTTCCATATTGAATTAGGATACGTATACAGGATTTTATCACTTAATGCCATTCTATTGTTTATGCCAGCGAATAGCCGCCATCCACTACAATCACCTGGCCTGTTATCCATTGGGCTTTTTCGGTACAGAGAAAGACGACGACATCAGCGACTTCCTCGGCCCGGCCAACACGGCCAAAGGGGGTGCGTCTGATAACCTCATCCAGCATCTGCTTATAATTCGGAAATACTTTCAGCGCGTCGGTATCGATAAAACCGCCGGAAACGGTATTGACATTGATATGTTTATAAGCTAACTCAAACGCGAAATAGCGAGTCAGGGTCTCTATAGCGGCTTTAGAAGCGCCGATAGCGGCATAGCCGCCGATATATCTCGATGTACCCAGTGATGACAAAGCAACGATCTTCGAACCGTTGGGCATGAGATCATTGCCCATTTTGACGCAATGAAGAAAAGCCTCGGCATTGGTATCCATCGACAGGTGCCAGGCCTTGTCGGTCATCTCCATTGCCGGGGTGAATAATCCCAAAGCCGCGTTTGAAACCAGTATATCGAGTTTTCCGTATTTTTCTTTGATCTCATCGAAAATCTTCGGCATCTTCTCATGATTACCGATATTAACCCTGACAGCATGCGGATTTGAACCCATAGCCTTCAGTTCATCTATTGTGGCATTAGCGGCATTTCTGCTTCTGAAATAATTAACGACGACATCGGCTCCTAAAGTTGCCAGCTTCAAGGCAATTGACTTGCCGATGCCTTTGGTGCCACCGGTAACCAGCGCGACTTTGCCGGATAGCTCCTTCATGATTTCCTCCCGTTCTGAAGGCCCGAATTTAAACCTGCAAATTTCATATGTCAACATTAAAAAGAAGATTATTGTTTCATTAAATTTTCTTGTGAACGAGTCCGAAGTGACCATGAAACGCAAAATAATCGCCATTTATATGATCTACGCCGCAAAATGATGGATAATCTATCTTGACATTATTATTGCTTTTTAAAAAATATTTATTAAATTTATATCCGGCACTAATATTTGACGACTTTGATTTTACGTTTGTCACTTAGGCAAATTATTTTCTTTGAAAATTGACAATGAAAACCTAATTATCGGGAGGCAATGATGTTAAAACTTCTATCGACAATGATAATTTTAATCGTCGCGATACCACTGTCTTATGGTCAGGCGCCTGTCGTGGAGTGGGAATTAGTAATCGGCGCCGATGGCAGTGATAATGTTATTAATATATTCCAAACTGAAGATGGTGGCTATATTTTAGGCGGCACAACACAGCATTTTGGTGGCCGAAATCAGGATAATTTCTTTATTAAACTAAATGCTGATGGCGATACGGTATGGACAAAAGCCTATGGTGATAATAACTACTCGGAAACAGTAAGCGAATTTATTCCCACATCGGATGGCGGGTATATAGCAATTGGCAATAAAACCAGTTCGCCTTACCCTTCTCAACATTTCATGCTTAAGCTGGATGAAGATTGCGATTCAATCTGGTCCGCTATCTTTGGCGACCCGGATGTTCAAAAAGGGACGGGGGGTATTACCGAAGCCTATGATGGCGGCTATCTTTTTACCGGCAGATGCAGCGTAGATGATTATGGAAGACAGATAATTATCATAAAAACATCTTCTGACGGCACAATGTTATGGGAGAAGTATTATGGCCTTGAAGGCACAGACTCCGGCTACAATATTATCCAGACGGATAATAATAGCTACATGGTAATCGGCGAATCACCTTCATTTAACGGGCAAGAAGGTAATCAAGACTTATTCTTAATGAAAACCGATATCAACGGCGATTCTATCTGGACAAAAAGCTACGGTGGCGAACAAGAAGATTGGGGCGTCAGGATAAAACAAACCTCCGATGGCGGCTACATCGTAGTCGGTTCATCAAAATCTTTCAGCGGTGGCTATTACAAGGACTGGTATTTAGTCCGAACGGATGCTAATGGCGATTCTTTATGGACCAGAACATTCGGAGGTTCTCATGAGGATGTAGCCCTGGATGTTAAAGAACTGCCAAACAACATGGGTTTCGTAGCTGTTGGTTCGATTAATTATGGACAATGGGATGGCTGTCTGCTTCGCCTTAATTCCGATGGTGATAGCCTGTGGGCGGTACAGATCGGCGGCGAGGATTATGAGATTTTTAATGCCGTGGAACTCACTGAAGACGGCGGGTATATCTTAGCCGGACAGACTGACTCCTATGGCGCCGGCGGTACAGATATTTATGTCGTTAAACTATCTCCTGACCCTGTCGGTATTAATAATCAAAGTTCCGCTATCCCAAAAAACGTAACATTAAGCCAGAATTTTCCCAATCCATTCAATGCTTCTACTACAATCAGGTACAAACTCAATCAAACCGGTCATGTCACAATTACTATTTATGATCTTCTTGGTAAGCCGATTGAAACGTTGGTAAATGTCGAACAACCGGCGGGATATCATCAAATAAATTGGCAGGCTGATAATATTCCATCGGGCGTTTATTTCTATAAAATCCAGGCGGGAGACTATATTAAAACTCGAAAAATGGTGTTGTTGAAATAAATCGTGGTGTATTTATTGGGATGGACATAAAGCATCAGCGCTTTGGGGTCGCCTGCCTATTGACTATTATCCGTTTCCCAGTTTTAAAAATCCATCCAATCCCGAAAAAGCGGCTTTTTTGCCGGCCAGATCAAGCCCGGTCTCACAGGCTTTTAAAACGTCTTTATCATCGATATAGCTGCCGATAAATCCCGCCGCGAAACTATCACCGCAGCCGGTCGGGTCGATAGCTTTATTGACCGGACGCACCGGCAGAATATGAATATCGGGTTTGTATTTTGAACCTAAGATGACAATTAAATCTTTTTCCTCGCGCGTAATGATCACGATACCCGGACCGGCCGACTTTATTTCCAAAGCAGATTTTATTATTGAATTATTCTCGTTTTCCGTTTTAGAAAAGATCGATTTCAACTCCGGGTAGTTCATCTGAACTATATCAGCCAGACTTACATATTCGCGCCAATGCGGATTATATCTGAAATAACGTTTTACTCTCAGATTCTTTTTATCCAAAACGGCCCGGCCCAACGCCAGGCTATGATAATCCAGATAAACAAGCGGTCTATATTTCTGTTTAAGCCATTTGATTGATCCCGGCTTAAACTCATCCCCGCCGATATAATTTAACAACGCAATATCTATTATTTTGAGTTTTTTAAATAATAACGGCGTGATCTCTGGCATTTCGCCAAAATTTCGTTCTTCGCGATAATCGGCGGTTTTGTAAACCAGCTCATGGATTTTATTAGTTCGGGAAATCACTTTGATTGCCGAAAGATCAATGGCTGAGAATTTTTGGAAAACCGATTCAACCATTGGCAGAAGATCATGGCCAATCCGGCAAACCGGCCGGACATTATATCGCCCGCTCGCGCTCATACCGAGGGCGGCCAGGCTATAGGCTATACCCCCCAGCGCCTCAATATAGCCGCCGGTCAAATTTCTTATCCGGTCCCGGACCAGATGCCCGATTACGGCGATTATCTTTTTTTGGTTTATTGACATAAGCCTGATCGTAATATAAGCGAATTATAAGCAAAAAAAAGCCCCGTTATAAAACGGGGCTTGAAATTGACATAGAATTAGTCCTCAAAGAACCAGGCTAACATATCGGTGAACACCGTCTGAACCCGTCCTTCCGAATTATCCATCGCGTACAAGGGAAAACTGAAATAAGATGTTTTGTACACGTGATGTGATGGGTAATACCTAACGGCGCATGGCAAGTACTGGAAACCTTGCATCGTATCAGGAAGGGCGGCATTGTAAGTGAATAAGCTAACGGAGTAAATTGAATTTCTTACTAACACTTCCACCTTATTTAAGCCATATTGATTCAAATATGCCGCCGTCTTAATCGAATCGACAACAAGATTGCTATATTCCGGATAAACAGATGAAGCCCCAATAAATTCAGCCGTTGGGCTTGTCGTATTCATCTGGGCATAGTTGCCTGCACTCAGATCAAAAAACATATAGGCTAAAGAAGTAGAGGCAAAATCTTTGTAACCAAAATTATTTTCCGGTGATTCGAAGAAACATTGACGTCCAATTACCCAGGCTTTTCCACCTATAGAAAGGTAATTTCTAAGTCTGGAAATGAATGGGCGTTCGTCATCGTAGTCAAGTTCGACAAAAAGATAATCCATGTCATCGATAATGACCATCCTGTAACGAGCTAACTCCGCCATGGACGGGTAATGCGCCGAAGTTCGAATGCCAAAAACCGGTACACTATAAACATCGTAAGTGTAGTCACCCGCTGAATCTATCATCTGCCCATAAAAATCCATTACGTCCGTCGGGAAATAAGTTGAATCACCTTGATAAACGGCATATGCCGGAGGCCAACCCCTGGTATGCCCGACAAAGAACTGTGTTGCCTGGATAATCAATATATCCTTTGTCAATTCGGGGTGGTTTATCCATAGCGGTTCGATAACGATAAACGTGCCCCAGGCAGGTGATTCATCAGGGACAAGAGCGTCATCCCTGGACCGAACGGAGAATAGATAGCATCCCGTCGGCAAACCAATGAAACTAATGTCGGTACGCGCAGTCCAGGTGTTTTCGCAGGTTTCGCCGAAGTTTGGAGCATAGCCGATTACGCCTTCATCCGCGCACGACATTAGGCGAATATGATCATCTATGACGTTATCGATACTGAGATCAATCTGTCTGGTAGCGGCATCATAAAGAGTAGTATCGTATGGTCCGTACAGCTTCCATTCGTATTCTAAAGCGGGCGCGCCTTCAGGGAAATCAAGCGTGTCATCGCCGCTCCAAACCACCTTTAATCCGGACCATAATGAATTCGTGTCAGCCAGGCTCCATACCGGTAATACATAGCTGGAATCTAAATTAACACCCGGTAAGGTGGTAAGATAAGTTTCGGGGACATGATTTTTCCTGAACAGCGAGTAATAAATCGTGGGTGAAAAAGCGCCATCATCATCCCGGCATTTGACGAAAATATACTGATGGAGAACTACGCTCGTGTCCTCGGAAGCGTACATCTGGATAGTGACTTCCGTTTCTTCAGTCGATACCCACCGGTCAAGGCTGATCGTATCGACTACATTCGCGATAAAAGCGCTGTCAACTTCGCCATCGATACTATCCTCTAGCATGACCATATAGTAATAGCTCATCACCTGACCGTCCTCGTCCTCGCTATACCAGTATATGGTGGCATTGTAAGAGTAGACGGAATCATTGATCGGCAGATTTGTGAAGTTAATTGTCGGTTTGACGTTCGACACCAGGTTGCCGGTAAGCTTATCGGGCGTACAGCTATATAAAAATAAGGAAACCGCCAGCGTTAAAAGCCCAAATAAAAGATATTTTTTAATCATTTTTTCCTCCGGCTCCCTTAAAACTTGATATCGAAACTGAAACGGTGAACATTATCAAGGTATCCCATATCCTGGTACGCGTAGTCAATCTGCATGCTGGAGGCGCTGACCGGTAGTCTGAAACCGACGCCATATGTCATGCCCGAGGTGATATTGAATGTTTTGCGGTTTTCATATGGCGCGCTGTCGAGATCAGGTGGCAAATTGCCGCTGTCATCGTAATCGTTTTTGAATTTCTTGCCCATCCTTAAAGCGAACATGTCATTAAGCCAATACTCGAATCCGGTACTGAACTGCTCAAGATTGTCGCTTGGCCTGGAAGCCTGTAACGCCCAGGTTAATTTCGAATTTTCGCCTTCTATCAGGTTAATCGCCGTACCAAATCTGAAATCGACCGGCAAGGGATATGTTTCCTGAATAAATTTCATATCAGGGCCGAAATTCGAGAAGAGCATGCAGATACTGAAATCACGGTAGCCGGTATTGTAGTAGGTTCCGAGGTCGACGGCCCAGCCATTGGCCGTTTCCAATTCGAGGAAAGAATGGATATATTTCACAGTCACACCCATCGAAAAGTGATCGGTCAAGCTGGATGAATAAGTCGCCGCCAGGGCGAAATCCCCGGCCGTAAACTCCTGACCGGTGCCTTCGGGATGTTTATAGGTAGTCACCGGCATATCATCCGTATGGAGCCAATAAGCGGCCAATCCCAGGTTGCCATAGAATTGCGGTGTAGGAAGAACGAATCCCACAAATTCATATCCGATATCGGCTGGATAATCAATGTGAGTGAGCATCAGCTCTTTATTTTCCAGTAACGCGACGCCGCCGGGATTGTAATAAAGGGCGGAAACATCATTGGCGATGCCCAGAAAGGCTTCACCCATACCGATTGCCCGGGCGGATATCCCTATTTCCAGAAATTGCGCGCCCGCTGTTCCTACTTTAGCCTGCCCGAACGATAAGGCCGGCAGGCCGAGAAGAAACGCAAGCGCTGTTATCAAAACATATTTTTTCACTTTCCTGCCTCCTTATTTAATTATGACAAACTTGCCAAGTTCAGATTCACGGTTAGAGTCCGAACTGTTAACAGCTATAAATTCAATCGAATACAGATACATCCCGGAAACAATCGCTTGCCCATTGCGGGTGACCAAATCCCAATAGACTATGCCGGGCGGAGCGCCTATTGTAGTCTCGGATGGGTCATATGTAACCAGCCGAATCAAATCGCCGTCAAGGCTCCAAATTCTTATGATCGCTTTCTGATCATCAGGCAGATTCGAAAACCAAATCCGTCGATCCTGCTCATGCCAGCCGGAGCGGTTCGGATCTTCATAGCCTCTTTCGATAAACATCTCGGTATCAGTGATCTTATAAGGATTCGGATAAACCATGATTGGATCGCTCTTACTGATAGGATAAACGAGCGTAGCGTTAATCGATTGAGCTGATTCAAGCGAACCGAGATTGGTTAGAGGATCACCGAAATCAAAAGCCGTTACGGCGAAATATATGCCTCTTGACCTCGAAAGGTTTCTAACCGTAAAACTGTAATATCTGACCGAATCGTCTTCATCGACCAGGATCTCATCGAATCCGAGATTATAATCGTAGGCTACCCAATAAGTCTTGGTAGTGTCGGTCCAATCGGTTTCATTGACATCGCCGCCTAACGCCTCTACCTCCTCGGTTGAAATAGGAAAATCTTTTGCTTTATTGATTACCCATTGATGAGGACTAACAGTGACATCATAAGTAACCGGCAGCCAATCGACTTTATCGAAACGTCTCATCAAAGTCCAATTGATGGCATCATAGGATTTGTAAATCACGTAACCCTCAAAATCCATTCTGCCATTAAAGGAATCGATGGCATCCTCGGAGCCTGTATTGGGTTCGCCCGGATTGATGCTTGTCCAGTTTATCGTTACTTCGCCTTTATCTATTTGCAAACTCAAGCGAGGAGAATTTGGCGGCGGCGGACCTTTAAAGTCAGGGCACCCATCGCCTTTATAATAGAAAAGAATCGGCGTGCTGTCGGGTTCCGTATAACCGACCGTATCGTACAGGCCGCTGTTGTTATCGAGTTCCCACATTCCGAGATCAGCATTCCAGCAGGAATCTCGACCCGGATTGTCATAGACCCATTCCGCCCATTGCGCGTTGGTGGCGAAATCGCGAAAATCCAAATTATTATAATAAACGGCGATACTGGTTGAATCATCAGTGTGGTCACGAAGGTTGTTAGCATAATTGTTAGGATCATTGTGAAGCTTATCGCCGCAAACATAAGCAATCGTTAGAGGCAAAACTTTCCCCGGCGGAATCGACGCGAATTTGCCAAACGAATATAGATAACGCGTATCATAACCATTGGCCAGATCAGCCGGGTCGCTGGAATTATTATGAATCCAGGCCGTATCCTGGTGCTCCCAGATATCAAGGGCACACCATATTTGGTCATAATCAAACTCGTCGTTGGACATTACTTTATACTTGGCCCTATCGCCTCCTGGAGTACCTCTGCCGCCCCCGGGAAATTCGTGCCACTTATTAAAGTTACTTACTAGTTGAGGCCCCCAGTCTAATTGAGAGTTTACATTCGATATCCACCAGTTAAAGCTATATTGAATATCGGATTCCGTCTCCGATGTATCCGGTCGGGGCGCCCGGACAACCCGACAACCGGAAACTCCCCTGGCCGAAGTATAAACAAACGCACCATTTTGTGGTTGAGCGTCATTATCGGCAATCCAGGCCGTAAAGATTTCAGTTTTTACCGTATCAGGAGTTGGCGTATCAGGGACACCTTCCGGATAAAAGTACTTCAAAAACCCGCAGATATCATCCTGAGCTCCAGCTTCCGGGTCATAGCCGCCTTCGGATGTATGCGCCACATCGGCATCTATGTATAGTCCAATCCAGACATCCGATAAAGGTTGTTCGCCGATGTTTTCAATCTCATAATCTATGAGGATGAAATCTTCCGCGTATTCATATGACCATGAGTAGCTTTTCTGAACGACCCTTATATGAAGCGGTCTATGCGGCCGGCTATCATTCGGATCCGGTTGTACGCCAACCAGAATCGTATCGGTCATTACGCAGATGAAATCCTGTTCAGAGATTGCTCCGAATACCTCATCAGGCATCTCGCTTAAATAGCCCGTTTTTGGCGCATAAGGCGGTGCACTCTCGCCTCTCGTAGAGAGCATCAAGATATCGCCTTCCGGCGGCGGTTCGGGATTAATTTCGTTAGTACCGGACCACCAACCGTCATCGCCAATTGAAACCAGCGTATCCAATTCGCCGGGTTCGCCGCCTTCGACGACGGCGCCTATCCACAGAGCGCCCTGGAAAAGGTATTCGAGATTTGTGCCAGCCGGAAATTCACAAGATGGTGCATCGGTATTGGTTAAGGGATCGTAAAGTTCGCGTCCCTCGCTACCGAGCTTGCCATAATTGGTAATAGAAAACCAAACATTACCAACGCGATGCACTCTGAGCGTTTGATTTGGAGCAACGGCCGATTTGTACAGCGGACCGCCGCCGCCCGGATCGTAATTAGGGTGCATATTAATAGCGAACGCCCCGGATGCCATTAAAGTCATTATAACCGCGATAAAAACTTTAAATGACATCGAGGGACCCCGTTGCTGGTGTCTATTAAGCCTTAGCCAAGAATTAAAAGGGTTAATTTGAATCATGAATTACCTCCAATATCAAAACAGGGTATTTTTTATTTCTATATCTCATTTGCCTAGAACCTGACTTTCAAACCGCACATGATTTGTCTTCCAGCAGTATAATTAACTGGATCGTAATCGATTGGCAATCCGGTAAGAATCTGCTGATTGGCCACCTGAGTGGTATTGGCCATGCCGGTGGCGCTTTGGCCATTGGCATCCAGAATAACATCATCTATATTTTTATAATCAAAAACGTTGTTGATCATCAGTATCAGGGTGTAATTCATGCCATAAACCTGGAAGTTTTTATCGAATTCAATATCGACATTCGATGTTGCCGGCATTCTTTTAGAGTTCGTCTCGGGGTCTTCATTCGTGCCCAGAGTCAGGCCGGGGTAAGTTCTCGCCGGCGTAAACGGACGGCCGCTTTTAAATAACCAACTCGCGCTTAAATTCCAGTCGTCCGGCAATTTGAAAATACCGAAATGAGGATGTTCGCCTTTATTGGCATTCAAATTAACCTGAAGCGTTAACTGATGACGAATATCCCAATCAAGAGGATTTTCCTTAATGGATATCTCTCCGCCATTAAACCTGATATAATAATCGGATCTGTCTGATGAACTTTTCCCGAACGCCCAGGCATATTCGTATTTTATCGAACCGGCTATGAACTGCCCATATTTCTTCTCGAACTCGAATTCCAGTCCCCTCGATCTCGCGTAGTCAACGTTTTCCTGATAGTCGGGCGAATTCGGGGTAATTCCTTCCGGTACCGAGTTTAGCAAACCATATTGGTCTTTGAAATAACCCGAAATATCGACTTTATAGCCTTCAGCGATGGCGTACTGAATCCCGATTTCGTATAAAATAGTCTTTTCATAATCGAGATTTGGATTGCCGAACACAGATGCCGCCGCCGATGCCTGAGTTCGCCTTTGATAATATTTCGAGAATCCCGGCCGCTGATAGAAATGACCATAATTGAACATTAACTTGGCTTTTTCGGAGATGGGGAACGAGAACGCGATACGAGGAGCCAATTTCTGTTGAGAATCTATAATTTGTCGATAACTTAGGCCTTCGTTTTCAAGAGAAACGCTGTCTTTGGCTTCCCTGGCCTGAATAAAAAATTCATAGCGGAAACCGATATTGGCGATCAACTCACCGTACTCTATCTTGTCTCTAATATAGAAAGCGCCATCTTTGGGTGTTCTTGTATAGAAATCTCTGAAAACGCCTTTTGAATAGTCTTCAGTGATAATTTCATCGGCCAATCCGTTGCCGGTAGTGTCGCGGACTTCTATAACCCGAGTGATATGAGCCCAATCGCCGCCATCTTCCGGCCCATCGTAATTGTAGTACGGATACTGTAAATCTTGGTATAAAATCTTGTGAAACTTGAATTCAAAACCAGCTTTAACGTCATGGTAGCGAGATACCTGGCTGGTCAGGTCGAACGAAAGTGATCTTGTCCTGGTGTAATCATAGTGGTATTGAGCCCATCTGTCATAGCCGAAATCCAAAAATTGATCCGAATAATCATGGCGACCGTTACCATTGGTATCTTCGTAATACTCGCCATAATCATAGACCCCATTGGGTCGATCATAACGACCGTTGCCATTGTTATCATAATATGGGATCCCTTCCGACCACTCATCGTTGGGACTGGTATAATGGCCGTTATGATCGAGATCATTAATGGGATACCATCTATCATAACCTTCATCATAGATGCCGTTACCGTTTAAATCATCGAACGGCTCACCTAAGCTGTAATCACCGTCTCGCCAGGGCTCGGCAACATCCTCATTGTACATATCGCTTAGCTGAGGATCAAAGATACCATTGCCTTGATGATTTTGATCGGTGTATACTGAATCGCCGTCATCATATAATCCATTGCCATTGACGTCAACGAAGTAGGCATCGTTATAAATCCGCTCACCCCTGTCCCAGATACCGTTGCCATTGCGATCTTCGAAAGGCTCGGGATCCCAATAGCCGTTATTGTTCAAATCAGTGTACGCTTCGCCTGCATCATAACGGTTATTGAAATTGGCATCCACATATGGTTCGCCCCATATACCATCACCATTAAGGTCCTCAAAAACTTCAGGCGCGTCCCATTGATGATTGCCGTTATCATCGGAATATCCTTCGAAGCCTTGAATCGGCACATAAAAGTAGTCGGGATTCAATCCGCCGGGAAGCCTTTCATATGTTTGAAGTACTTCGCTGAACTGAAGTTCGCCAAAGGTGTCTTTTAAAAACGGCGGATTAAATGAGATTCTGGCCGATTTAACTTCCGTTAGATTTTTCAAATAAGTCGAAGTTTCCGGGGTATAAAGGAAATCATATTGAAAATTCTGAGCTTCATTCCATTCCCGGCTGTAGCGTAGGTTCAGTTTATAGCGTGAATTAGGATCCATTTTCCAAGTAAGTTTCGCCAAACCCGAATAAGCGTTTACCCGACGATTTGGAATATTCAAACCGAGGAATTTTTTACTGCCATAATCAATTTTAGATTTTGGCGAATTATAGTTATTGTAATCGACATAAGTATTATACTTGTCGATGGAGAAGCTGCTATAATATGCCATTGTCTCACCGGGCCATTTTAAGCCCAAACGCGGGAATAGCTGGTCAGATAATAGCGGCACTGGCCCGCTCAGACTGGCAAATGCCTGATCTTCATCGAAAGAATACTTATTTAGCTGGGGGAAACCCAAATCATCGGTTCTAAATTCGAGGTCAACCTGAGTCAGCCGGTTGTTGCCTTCTTTACGATTGGTGGTCACCAAGCCGCCGGCCATATCGCCATATTCCGCTGAATAGTTGCCTTTCATGATCGAAACATCTTCGATATCGGAAGCCGAGGTATTCATCGAAAGACGGGAAACGGGCGTTGATTCATTACCGCCAATATTCGATTCGCCATAACCTCCAAGTTGATCGCGAATCGTAACGCCGTCATCTACGAATGCCAGCTCACCGGCCCTGGAACCCCTCACGTGAAGCGCGCCGCCGCTGGATACAAAACCGGTCTGGGACTTAATTATACCGGCGATATTAGTCACCGGCAAGGCCTCGATTTCCTTAGAACTAATTCGATCGACGCCGCTGGTTTCATACTTATCGATATCAGGTCTGGTCGCGATTACAACAACGCTGTCGACCTGGTAGGCTTCCGAGATCAGATTAAAATTCTGTTCGGTAGTTACATCGATATGTACCAACACGTCAGTGACCGATGTTTTATTGTATCCAATACATTCGGCAATCAGCGTGTAAGTTCCCGGCGGAACATTCTGTATCACATAGGAGCCATTAACCGGATTAACCATAGCTCCCATCGTAGTGCCATCCACCAGCACACGGGCGCCCGGGACAGGCGTTTTTTCCTCGCTGTCGAGTACGACGCCGGATATTTTGCCAACAGTTCCGGCGTATGCCATGTGGAAGCATACAACTGATAATGTTAAAACAACAAGGCTAAAGAGCCTTAACAACCTCATACCTCAACCTCCTCATTTATAATTTTAATAATACTTGTTTCACGTCCAGGAACTCCTAACTTATTCATTCACGCCCACACATTCTAACGGTTTCTTACCGTTCCATGTACAATCCAACCCCCAAAATATTCCCTTTAATTTGCTTTTTGCTCGATTAAAAGTCAAGCTATTTCTATAATACAAATCGCCTATTTGATAATAAATATAATCAGCTAACACTCTCTATTTGTTGAGGATGGATCAGTCAATATAAATCAAGATAATTTTTCGGATCATTCCTATTTAAGTATATAATAATTGACAGCCACTCCTTGTTCCGGTATGCCGTATTTGCAAAAAAAAGGCCGGGTAATTAGCCCGACCGTTTATTGAATTCGATTGTCTTATCCGATTATTTAATTAAAACCGCCTGTTTCGTTTCGGTAGTATTGCCGGAGCTTAATTTGTAATAATAAACGCCGGAAGCTACATTGGACGCGTTCCAGACGACTTCGTGATTGCCGGCAGAAAGATTTTCATCCACCAGAGTTGTTACTATGGCGCCCGTGATATCGTAAATATCGATAGTCACCGGAGCAGCTTCTTTCAAATTGAAAGAAATAACTGTACTGGCGTTGAAAGGATTGGGATAGTTTTGATTCAGGTTGAAGCTCATTGGTCGATTGTCATTATTGTCGCCAATACCCAGAGCAGGATTGGGGTACATCAAGTATTTCATTGGGTTTTCAGTGGCCGTGCCTTCTGTTTGCGGAACACCGCCAGCGTCTTTATCATTGGTATAGAAAACGTGCAGGTTCTCATCCACTACATCGGCTAAAGTCGACCAGTGATCGCTGTCGCATTCGCCGGGGAAGCAGTCCGGGGTATGAGAATTGGTCATATTGACCGGGGTTTCCCAGGTTAAGCCATCATCGCTGGAATAAGTCATATACAGATCGCCGTTACCATAGCCGCCGGCTGACACATCGGAAGTATCGAACTGTGTCCAGGTAGCGAAGATAGCGCCGGTAGCCTCATTGACACCCAGGTTCATTTTGCACATCGATCTGTTCCAGGCACCCGTTATATCATACCATGACGAATCAGGGTAATAACAAATGTCCGTAATCTGACCGGTGGCATCGCAATAGTGGAACATATCGGTACGGTAGTAAATTCCTTCATCGGTAACCCACTGCGCGGTCCATAACAAGTGAATGTTATCATTGTAGTCAATAATCACATCCATATCGGTGTAAGCCCAGAGGGAATCGGTATCAGTACCGTAATTGGTAACATTATGCCGGCCATGACGCCAATCCCAGTTTGTGCCGTTATCAGCGATAAAATAGCAAATATCATTATTCCATTGAGTTGTAGTATCTTGAGTTTTTGGATAAGCCAGAACGACTTTATTCGAAACCGGCGAAGCCGCAATTACGGCGCCGATAACCTCAACCGTATCAACAAGCTGGAAACTTGCCCATGTCGCGCCGCCATCCTCAGAACGAGTATATCCAAGTCTTTGCATTCTAAGTTCAGTATTCTCGGTGGCTACGATATGGATAAAATTCTGTTGATCTACGGCGACGTACGGCCACATACAGATACCTGGACTTGGGGTTGATTGCGGATAAAGTATGTTAGGAGCCGTGTAATGATCGAAAAAGCCCAGGCCCGGGGGATCCCATTCAATTGAAACCAACACATAATCGCCTTGATGGTATGCTAGAACTCCACGGACTCCATAAAGAGCCAGATTGGTATAGCCCGATCCAGAGTTTTGGCTAACCTGGAGACCCTCTCCGGGCTGAATCCATTGGCCATCCAGGCCAACCCAATTATAAAATACATGGCGCGGAGCCGGCGGATAAGGCCAGCCGAATAATTTCATCCAGTCGAAATATTTGGTACCATCACTGGCAATAGCTACCCTGTTGCCGCTGGAGCCGTTAGTTTGATAATCATAAAAAGTATAACCGACTATTTCGCCGGGTGATTCAGTCGCTAAACCAGGATTATATGGAATAGCGTTATCCAACGGTATTGTTTCATTGCCGACTATTCTTTTGTGTTCGACGCGCGGGGCAGTCTTCGAAAGTTCGGCGAACGCGGTCCCTGCCAACAATAAGGCTGACAGTATTACCAGAATAAAAATGTTCCTTGTCATTCTTTACTCCTTATAAGTTAAAAGCCTACAAACCATAGATCAATGTAGTCGATATCACCTCCCTAGTTACTCATTTGTTATTATTACTGTTATGTTCAATTTCCCATTTCGATGTCGATGCTAAAGCTTCGGCCAAAATGGATTCGGGGATAAGCCGTGATTCGGCGCTACCCTCGAAAACCTCTTCAAACATCAGTTGTAGTGCCTTTTTGATCTTGCCGATATCAATTTTCTTTTTAGAAAGTTGATAAAGGTTCGTCGACGATTCATCGATTTGACCCTGAAGCAAATCTCGATTATCGGCTTTTAGCAAGTCGGCGGTCGCGATTTGAGAATTCGTGATGGGAATCGAGCCATGTATCAAGATCGAATCGGTATACAACCTCTGAGCCATAGGAACCAGTTTTTTGTTATCGGCCTTAATTTCATATCGGGAAGCGGCTATCAAACAAGGCGAACCGCTTAATTTTCTGGGCCGCGTTGTGCCTGATTCAATCATAGCTCTAATCCCAAAACTTTCCAACCCGGAAGTAATCACTTTGCCTACTTTGAAGAAAAATTCTCTGCTTTTTTCAATTGTCTCCGATTTTTTAAACCGGTTTCGCGTAACCACAGAAAAACTTAGATCTCCATCGTGTAATAGTTCGCGACCCCCGGTTGGCCGGCGAGCCAAACCGACTCCAAATCTCAAGCAGTTATCGAAATCAAGACGCTGATCAGGTTTTTGATGGTAACCTACGCTCAGAGTTGGGATTAGCCAAGAGTAAACCCGTAAAAGTGATTCTTCATCATAATCTTTGATAAACCGGGCCAAAGTATCGTCAATAGCCATGTTGACAACTCCCGCCCTGGCTGGATCGTCGATGAATCGCAATTTATTCATTTGTCAAACAACAATTATCTTATTTTAAAGCAAATTACATGCCCGTAGATTGCAAGGCTCAAACCATGGCCTTCATTATCTAAATTTCCTAACCTTCCAAAAGTAATTGGTTTTCGCCATACCCGTATTTATGATCCCTGCCTTTTCTCCCAAGAAATCAAATTAACAATACCCCGGTATGCAAACCTTTTCACAGCCTGTGCAATTAATAGCTATCTTCTTATATATAAGGCTATTATCGCTAATAAAATATATTTCAAGTAAGTCCGAAATCATTCGACAACCTTTTAAAACTGACAAAAAATTACTTCAACAAAACCATTTTTCGGGTTTGAGGAATTTCTTTAATTCGATAAAAATACACACCACTTGAAACTTCATTATTATTGGAAGAATGGCCATTCCATACGACCGAATTAATACCCGGCTTAAGATTAACCGGGACTGATGTTACTAATCGTCCGGCGACATCGAATATCTCCAGATTGGAATTTAATTCATTGGGAACATTCAAGAGAATAGCGGTGCGGCCGTTGAAAGGATTAGGAAAATTGCCCAATAAGCCAATTTGATCCGGCAAAGCTTTTTTCTCATCAATTGCTAAAACTACCGGGCTTAAGTCAAAATCGATATTCTCATAATCAGTTTGATCGTTCAAATCTAAAACAAGCGAATTCGGGTAAAATTCGCCTTCCCAACCAAAAAGATCGGCAAAAACGTTATATGTGCCTTCATAAAGTCCCGAAGAAATCGAATAATAACCGGTAACGTCGGTTCTGCCATAACTAATCTTATTATCGGAAACATTGATTGCATAAATCCTGGCGCCCATTAAAGGCCCACCAGAGCCGATGACCTGGCCCGAGATTGAAAAACCCGGCGTGCCATAATCCTGAGTTATGGCCCCGCCGTTATAAACTGTATGATCCGTATTAGTTAATACTATTTGTTCGGCTTGCCGCCAACTCATACAATTCGGCCAGAAAACAGGAATCAGGCCTGGCCCCTCAATATCGACAAAGTATGTCCCGCTGACCAGATTTTCAATTACGAAATCACCGTTATATATACTTTGGCAATAAGCTATCGGCCGGCCGGTCTGATAATCCAGAGCGGTTAGCTTAGCTCCTTCAAGAGGAAGTCCGGTCCCCAGGTCAACGATATTGCCCGCGATTTTTAAATTGAAATTTTTTGCCAAATCCAGTCTAAAATCAATACCGGGTACGAACTGAAACGGCATAACTTGCAGGGTCATTGCCAACTTTGGATCATAGCAATCATCATAGTACATATTGATAATATTACCTTGGTCAAAGTCATTTTCCACTGCAATCGCGACGTAATAGAAGCCGGCTGTTAATTCCAGTTCATAGTTTCCGTTCCGATCCGAAATAGTCATCGATTTATTCGGGTCATTGCCGCCATCAGACCATTGATACGCACTAACCTCCACTCCGGAAATGGCGTTATTTGTGCTAATATCTGTAATTCTGCCGGAAATAAAACCATTGCCGGGTCGATCGAGAGTAAAATCGATATTTTCGATTATATCATCAGCCTGAACCTCAATAAAATCGGCCTCGTTAAAAGTTGTCATCTGGGGATAAAAAATGGTCCCATAACCCTCGCCCCTTACAAAGACTTTATAATAACCGGGCAAAAGTCCATCGAGCAAGTACCGGCCATGATTAGTTATTGAAAAATACCTGTCGCACTGCCAGTTTTGATTAGGGTAATCGACTTTGACGGCGCTGACCAGGAATTCAGTAAGCGAACCGTTTCCGGTCGAAATATCGCCGCTAATCGCACCGCCGGTTTCCAACTCAAAAATGATACGATTTTCCATCGATGGAAAAACTTCAACCGGCCTGGCGCCGGTGGTTAGGTAGGCCGAAGGGAAAAACTTTTTGCTGTAATTAAACGCTTCAGCTGAAACGTAGTAAGTACCGCTTTCTAAATACCGATAATAATTACCATTAAGATCAGTGAACATCGAATCGACAGGATCGAAAGCGGAAGAGTAAACCATTACCCGGGCGTTTTCCAGCGGTTGCCCGCGTTCACCCAGAACAACTCCCTTTATAACGCCGCCATCGCTAAACAGGGCGGAAGTATTATCGGTAATCTCAAGCGCCATAGCCGCGTTAAAGAAAACCAATGTTGCCAGTAATATTTTAACGCATCCGGTCATACTAACCCGGTCTAAATATAACCTATTATCCACAAATATCAAGATTTTTTTTCAAAACTCTCACTTTATTTTAATATTTTGTACAGCTCACAAAGCCAAATATTCCGTCAATCTTGACGGAAATCGTCTGAATTTAGATTATATTTGTTGAACATATGATGAAGCTGAGTGCGGTCCATGCCCGAAAGCCTGGCCGCTTTCATCACATTGCCCTCGGCGGTTTCCATCAACCCGACTAAAAACAGGCGTTCCAGCTGAGCTTTGGCGGTTTTAAGTTCGACCTTGGTTCGCGGTACCGATAACTGGGTTTTATTGTCTGTGGGCACTCCATCAAACATGGACCTGATCTCCTGAGGCAAATCGGGGACATCGATAAATTCGCCTTTAGCGAAGATCACCATTCTCTCAATCACATTCTCCAGTTGGCGCACATTGCCGGGCCAGCGAAAATTAACCAGATAATCTATTGCCCTGGAGGTGATCGTTTTTCTGGCGATGTTCATTTTCTTACAGATATTTTCCAGAAAATATCCGGCCAGAATCGGAATATCCTCTTTTCGTTCCCGCAACGCCGGCAGAGGGATGTTGACTACATTTAGGCGGTAATACAAATCCTCCCGAAAATTTCCGGCTTTCACTTCAGTTTCCAGATCCTTATTGGTTGCCGCGATTATCCTCACGTTTACGTTTCTGGCCTTGACATCGCCGACCCGCCTGAATTCACCCTCCTGAATGACTCTTAACAGTTTCACCTGAAAATTCTGGCTGGTGTTGGTAATCTCATCCAGAAAAATCGTGCCGCCGTCAGCTTCATCGAACAAACCGACGCGATCCGAAATGGCGCCGGTAAACGAGCCTTTCTTATGCCCGAACAACTCCGATTCCAAAAGCGATTCGGGCAGGGCGCCGCAATCGACCGGTATGAAACGCGCGTTTTTCCGGCGGCTGTTGAAATGGATGGCCCGGGCCAAAATCTCTTTACCGGTTCCCGATTCCCCGGCGACGACAACGGTGGCATCGGTGCCGGCGACCGACTCGGCCATCCTGAATATTTTCTGCATTGGCGATGACCGGCCGATAATATTATTGAAACTCGAACTTTTCTCGACCTGCTTCTGAAGATAAATATTGCGATCGGCAAGTTGGCCGGTAAGACGGGCGTTCTCTATCGCGATGACCGCCAGGTTGCAAAAGCTCTGCAGGAAATCCAGGTCTTCGTTATCGAACAACTGGTTTGTCGCCCGGCTATCGATATAAACTATGCCTTCGACCTGATCTTTATTAACCAGAGGGGCGCAAATGATAGTAGTAATCTGAAAATCAACGACCGATTCTCTGTCCATTTCATCGCCTGGCGCCCGATTCATTAAAAGCGGCTGTCCGGACTTTAAAACATCTTCGATAGTCGAACGTGAAATCGCCTCATCATGAATGATCGTTTCCTTATCGATATTCCTGGCGGCCATCGGTTCGAGATTACCGGCGGAATCTTTCAACATTATAAAACCGCGTTCCGCTTTCAGGTTTTCCAACATCAAATCCATGACCCGATTCAGTAACGGATCGAGCTCCAAAATCGAATTTATCGATTTGGCCACCTCGAAAAGGGTCTCGAGCCGTTTCTCTCTCGTTGATTTTTCCATAATTATCTCCCCGGCTTCGGATGATTCCATCAGCCTGAATTTTTTAAGATATCTTTGCTGAGTCTGATCCGGCCAGCCGACACAATAGCCGGAGGCCAGGTTTTGCGCCCGATCTATATAGATATTGTATTTTTCGCCCAGGGATTTTTTAATTTTCGCGAGCACAATTAGACAACCCGGTTTTTTCCCCGCCGGCCCGTATTTTTCGATGAGATCCTGGGCTTTATGAATTTCCGTCTCGGCCTGAACAAGATCAGCTTTCCCGCTATTTTTTTGAAGCAGGTAATTCGCCTTCGCGAAGTGGTAAATCGATTTATACGACAACGGCGGATCTAATAGCGAAAGTATGGCTATGGTCTGATCGGCATCGGCAAAATTTCCGGATGAAATTTTAATCAGAGAATCGGTCGCCAGCAACCGTATGCGCAGACTTACGGCGTTGGGATCGGTTCCAAGCACACTCGATATGATACTTTGCGCTCCGGCATAATCGCCCTGTTCATATAATAATTCCGCTTTGATTGCCAGCGCCCAATTTTTTTGTTCTTCATCGCCGGTTTTATCAGCCAATATTAAAGCTTCTTCGATTTTCTCCCTCGTTTTTTCTATTTCGCCTATAGCCAGGTAGACTTCGGCTAAGCCTTTTATGTTGGCCAATTCGATTCGCGGTTCTTTTATTTCTCCGGCAAGTTTCAGTCCTCTATTCGAATAATCGAATGACTTTAAATATTGACCGAGGTTGAGATAAGTTTCGGCGATATTGTTGTAGTTAACCGCCTCACTGCCTCGATCACCGATAGCTTTTTGAATATCAAGGGCTTGCTGAAAGTTCTCGAGGGCTTTATCCGGCCGACCGAGTTGATTATAGGCGTTTCCGATATTTAAAAGATTAATCCCTTCGATTCGTCTGTCCGAAATTTCCAGCGCGATTTTCAATGATTTTTCATAATATTCAAGCGATTTCCGATAATCACCCCGGGCATTGTAGACATTACCGATATTGCCATACAATTGCATGGCCGGCCATTTGAAGTCATGGTCCTGACAGACTTTCAGTGATCGGTTATAATAATCCAAAGCTCCGTCAAAATCGCCTTTTCTGATATTCAAAATACCCAGGTAGGAAAGCGCCCGGCACATTCTTTCCGGATTATCTATAAAATAATCGAGCGCCTGAAAATAGTTTTTGCCGGCGTCATCAAGTTTCCCCAGTTTGCTTAGCACCCAGCCTTTACCCATCAAAATTTCGCCGGTTAACGCGGAACCCTCGGAATCTGCCGGTGGTTCGCCGCTAATTGGGGCGGCCCGGTCATACAATTCCAGGGCTTTTTCGTTATCGCCAAGATGCTGATAATTTTCGGCCTGAATCAACATGACGGAGATTTTATTCAATCCGGGATTATCGGTATTTTCCGCCTCGGCTAACGCCCGGGTTAAAATATCCGCGGCTTTTTGAGGATTGATAAATGTCAATGACCTGGCTTGCCCGGTCAAGGCTTCAAACCTGGCTGAGCTCGGCGCGCCCGGCCAGTTTTCGATCAATGATAATATTTTTTCGTAATAATCGGCGGCCTGCATCCAGCCAAAAACAGCCCCGGCGTTTTCCGCCGATTGGCGAAGGTATAAATATGATTTGCCGTTATCGCCGGCGGCTAAAAATTGTATGGCCAAAGATTCCGGCCTGGCCCCTTGTGATTCGTAATAAACCGCCGTCCGCGAATGAAGCTGAATCCGCTTTTCGACCTGAACCAGGTTATAAGCTACTTCCTTGATCTGATTATGTAAAAACTGCAAATCGCCGTTTTGACGGTGAAAGACTCTCAGGGTAACCAGTTCATCCAATAAGCCGGTATCCGATTCCGAAAAACCGGACAGCGTTAGAAGGTCGGCCGGCCTGAACAACGTGTCCATAACTGAGGCTTGTTCGACTATCGCCTTATGGGACAAATTAAGTCTGGCCAAACGCCGCGTGATTGATTCTTTGACCGAGCCGGGGATTGGGAAACCGGCCAATTTGGCGGTCTCCAGTTTCCAGAATCCCGCTTTTCTAATCAGCACCCGGCCATCGGCGAGGCTTTTAAGCAATTCCTCGACAAACAGGAAATTACCGCCGGTTTCATGAAAGAGTTTTACCGAAAAATCTTGGGGCGGCTGGAAATCCCCGAACAGCTTAAATAAATATTTATCCCATAGCCGATTGTCGGCCGGTTGAAGGCTAATATTTTCGGCGTAACTGATAAAGTCCCAGCTTGAACTGTCTCGCACTATTTGTGATGTCAGCAATAAAAGAAAACCATTGCCGCGGTTTTTATCAGCGCTTTTGCTCAGGCGACCGATTAGATTTACGAACTCAATTGTCGCGCTGTCGGCCCATTGCAAATCTTCAATCAGCAGAACCAGCTTTTTATCGATACTTATTTGGCTAAGATACTTATGCAGGTTATCATACAACCGCTGTTTACCCCGGTTTATATCGGGTTCGCCCGGCATTTGAGGAAAAATATCGGGAAATAGATTTTTAACCTCATCCCCCAGAACTTCAAACTTTTTATGATTTCTATCGAATTGGACGAACAATTGTTCGACCAATTTACTCACCGGAGCCAGAGGACGGCTGTCGCCGGGATCACAGACGGCTGATATTAGATAGCCTCCCGACATCTGTATATCATACTTGAATTGTTCGGCCAGACGGCTTTTACCGACCCCGGATTCACCTGAAATGTAAACGATCGCGTTATGGCTGTCGCCCAGCGAATCATACGCCTGCTTGAGCCGGTCCAACTCATCCTCACGCCCGGAAAATGAGGCTCTTTCGAAATAATCGCGGCTGGTATCGAATCGGCTTATACTCGAATCGGCTGCTTGTTTGTCGCCGGGATAGTATAGCCTTTCAATCGCGGCGGAAACCTCGCCGGCTGTTTTGAAACGTTTATCCGGGTCGTTTTCTATCAAGCGGCTAATTAAATCTCTTAATGGCTTGCCCCCTTTATCATCGGGAAAATCGGGCAGGTCGATCGGCTGGTTGAGTTTATAAGACAGCATCTCGCTGGTAGTGCATTGGAAAAGCGGTTGGCCGAGAATCATCTCGTATAGGACCAAGCCCAGGCTATAAAGATCGCTTCGGGCCGACAGCTTACCCGATTTTATTATCTCAGGCGGGGCAAATTCCAATGTACCGGAGGAATGTCGGTCGGTTTCGGTTTCCAGATGTACCGCCAGGCCAAAATCCACCAGCCTTAAGTTGCCCAGTTCATCGAACATTATGTTAGACGGCTTCAAATCGCCGTGAATGATATTACGCGAATGGATATAATCCAATGCCGCCAGGGCTGTCAGAGCCAGATAATAGAATCCGTCCAGACTTATTTTAGGGATTTTCGCTTTGATATCACCGCCAGTAAGATAATCCATCGTATAATATGGCCTTTTATCGCTATCGAGGCCGAAATCGTAGACTCTAACCAGATATGGGTAGCGAAGTTGGCTGAGTATCTTAAATTCTTCCTTGAAATGGTCGATTTGGGAAATTAAGCCCGGCTTCAGGATTTTCAGGGCCTTGATAGCGCCATCGCGACTATCTTCGACTTTGAAAACCTCGCCCATGCCCCCGATTCCGAGGCTTTCAAGCATTTCATAACGGTTGTCGATCAAAGCACGCACAATGACACAAACTCACGTGACTTATTGTTATTATTCCCAACAACACAATATAAATGTAACACCCCTTTTGTCAAGTTTAAAAGTTAACAGTTGTTATTTATGGTCACACATGTAACGTGTTAAATAATAATATTTTAGTGATTTGAAAAATACCAAAATAAAAGTGATATTGCAACTGTTAGGAAAATATAACAATTAAGATGTTTATATGTGGTAAATTTAATGTGTTTTAAATATAATTATTAAATTTTACAACGAAAAAGGGCGTATGCGATACGGCCTCAGACTGATGACAAAGTGACCAGTATAGTTCAGTCGGGTCGTAGCGGAGCGTGACCCGACTGCTGATTCCATGTCGGGTCACGCCCTATCGGGCTACGACCCGACATAACGTTCGGTGTTGTTTTGCTTTTAAGCATTTTGCCAGCAACCTCAGGGCGCATACAATATGCCCCTATAAAAACTTTAGAGATATAATTGGTTTTATAGCACTTGGTCCGCTTTCAGCTTGGCTATTAGCTTATCGATAATCTCGTCCTTCTCGCCGGTGAGGATTTCGCCGGATGGCCTTGGTGGCGGCGCGCTGACCGATTTCTGGGTTAGCATCGGTTGAAGCTCGACTCCCAGGTCGGCCGGCGACCAGGTGGTGATTTCGGCTTTCTTGGCTTTCATCTTGCCTTTCAGCGATGGCAGCCGTGGCTCGTTGATCTCTTTGACTACCGAGAAAACCGCCGGAAGCGGAACCTCTACCCTGTCATAGCCGATATCGGTAGTGCGGAAACAGATTACTTTATCACCGGCGACCGATTCGAATTTTTTCACGAAACCGGTTTGCGGCCAATCGAGGTAGGCCGCCACCGAGGGCGCGACCAAGGCCGAATCATCATCGGTGGCCTGCTTGCCGGTGAGCACCATCTGAATGCCGCCAATTTTTTCAACCGCCTTGGCCAGCGCTTTGGCCGCTTTTTGCGGATCGAGATAGGTGTAGCCGTCATCGACAATCAGGCAGGCCTCATCGATACCCAGCGCCAACGCCGATCTCAAAGCGGTTTGGGCCTCGGCGGCGCCATACGATATAGCGATCACCTTGCCGCCGTGGGCTTCCTTAATCCGAAGCGCCTCCTCCAGCGCGTACTCATCGAATGGATTGATAATCGTTTCCGATTCGGGCCAGTTGGCTTTATCGGTAATCGTTACCTCGGATACCTGTGGTGTTTGTTTTACTAAGACAGCGATGTTCATTAGGGCTATTTCCTCCTGGATTTATCTCTTGTCATTTTTAATTTCAATATGTGTAAGGATGGAAGCTTTGCGACATCCTGACACCCAGTTCGCCGCCCCTTCAGGATGTCACTTCGTTTCCATCCTGAAGGATACATACTATCAGCTGTTTCCATGCCGACAGATTGCTTCGTCGTCCTTTGGACTCCTCGCAATGACAGGACTAATTGATTATTCCTTCTCCTCCGGTTTGTCCTCGTCTTTATCTTTGCCCTTGCCTTTGGTGAAACTCTTCATTT
>CAZFSN010000005.1:29552-34505 GCA_964521815.1 uncultured Ignavibacteria bacterium
TCCGGTTTGTCCTCGTCTTTATCTTTGCCCTTGCCTTTGGTGAAACTCTTCATTTTTTCGATTACGCCGGGTATCGATTCGATTAAACCCTCGAACTTGCCGGTTTTGGTCGGTAAAAACGATACCTTGTCGCCGTCGATGACGATGAAACCGACCGGCTCGACTCTCGCGCCGCCACCACCGCCGCCGCCGAAACCGGAGCCTTTCTCCTGCGCCTGGCCTTCCCCGCCGCCGGCGCCGAAACCTACGGTCACTTTTGATACAGGCACGACCATCTTATCGCCCAGTTTCACCGGTTCACCGATAATCGTCTCGGTCCTGGCTACCTGTTTGAGTTCACCTATTATCGTTGAAATGAGTTCCGTGATGTTGTTAGACATAGCCGCCTCCTTATTTTATCTTGCGATAAATTTTAATTAACTTCAATTTGGGCAAACGCCAAACGAAAATCAACAATTCTTTTAATATATTACCTATACGCACCACCAGGCCCACGGTTGCCCGGCCCGATAGCGATTCGGCCATAAAATCGGGGCTATAGCTTATTAACATCGAATTACCCAGGGCCGGCTTAATCATCTGGATACCGCCGTAGAGCTGACCGGTCAAATCGGGTTCTCCCAGGCCTCCACCGAGGTTAACATCCGCGAAAAAACGGTCCGGGGATTTCAAGATACCGATAATTAAAACAACGAAATCGACAATAATCTTTTTAAACATTTCGAAATTGTCGATCAGGATCGGGAAAAAATCGGTTCCTTTTTTACGCGGTTTCTTTTTTCTTTTAGCCGGTTTCGGAGGCTTTTTGGTTTTTGTTGTTTTTTCTTTAGGCTTACCGGTTTTCAGTTTGAAAGAAAACGGAAATATCTTAACACCGGCGGTGGAGACGTTTTTATGATCAAAATCGTAGCAGATATAAATTGAAACCGGTGATAACAGGATATACGCTATCGCCGATAAAAAAAGTATGATAATTACTGTCAGGATCGACATGCTCTTACCGCTATTGCTTAATCATTTTAAGCGCCTCACGGGCGGCTTTTTGTTCGGCTACCTTTTTGGATTTGCCGCGACCTTCGCCTAAAAGGACATTATCGACATAGACACCGACGACAAACATTTTATCATGATCGGGTCCAATCTGGTCTTTCACCTGGTAGAAAGGCATATCGCTGCCCCGGGCCTGCATATATTCTAAAAGTTCACCTTTGTAATTGTGAAGTTTCTTATCATCAATTATATCTAGATGATCATTTAGAATATACCTGTAGACCAGCTTTTGGGCTTGCTCAAACCCGCCATCCAGATAGACCGCGCCAAGCAAAGCTTCGAAAGCATCGGCGGTGATAGATGGACGCGTATCGCCGCCGGCCTTTTTCTCCTCGGGACTCAGATAGATAAATTCGCCCAGACCGAATGAAAGGGCCGCTCTCGATAACACTGTCTCGTTGACCAACGTGGCTTTCATCCTGGTTAAATCGCCTTCCGACAAATCCTCATATTCGCTGTATAAAAAAGCCGAGACAATCATCCCCAGAACCGCGTCGCCTAAAAATTCAAGGCGCTCGTTTGATTCCAGGCCGGTGTCTTTCAGAGAGGATCTATGGCTTAAAGCTGTTTTAAAAAGCTTTTGATCGCTGAACTGGTAGTTAATCTTGTTTTCCAGTTGTCGGATCGGGTCAACTTGTTTTTTGAATAAACGATGTAAGAACCTCAATACTACTTGCCAATTGAACAGTTTTTTACCAACAACGAAACATTATGACCGCCGAAACCGAATGAATTCGATAACAGGTAGCTAATGTCATAATCTTTCGGACCATCATGAACATAATACAGATCGCACTGCTCATCGGGGTTTTGATGGTTAGTGGTCTGATGTATTTTTTTATTATTGATTTGCAAAACGCTGGCTATAAGTTCGACCGCGCCGGTGGCGCCGAGCAGATGACCGGTCATGGATTTGGTCGAATTGCAGGGAATTTTGTATGCCCGTTCACCGAAAACTCTTTTAATAGCCAGGGTTTCGGCGATATCACCCAAACCCGTTGAGGTGCCATGCGTATTGATATAATTAATCTCATCAAGACCTATACCGGCATCAGAGATAGCCGCCTGCATCGCCCGGGCCGCGCCATCACCCTCGGGATGGGGCGCGGTAATATGATAAGCGTCAGCCGACAAGCCCAGGCCGATAAGCTCGGCGTAAATTTTCGCGCCGCGTTTTTGAGCATGTTCCCAATTTTCCAAAATCACTATACCTGAACCCTCGCTGATAATAAAACCATCGCGATCTTTATCGAAAGGTCTCGAGGCGGTTTCCGGCGAATCGTTTCTGATTGAAAGAGCTTTGGCATTGCAGAATCCGGCGACCGCTGTCCTGGTTATCGAGGCTTCAGTGCCGCCGGTAACCATGATGTCAGCAGCGCCTCTTTGAATGATCATGTAAGCGTCGCCTATGGCGTTAGCCCCTGACGCGCAGGCGGAAACGGACGCGTAATTGGGTCCCCGGCAATTAAGCCTGATTGACACAACGCCGGCGGCCATATCGGGTATCATCATGGGAATGAAAAACGGCGAAATCCTGCTCGCCTTGCCATTGACTACCAACGAGTGCTGAATTTCAAATGTTACTATTCCACCGATCCCGGACCCGATAATTACCCCGGCACGATTCGGGTCATAATTATTTTCATTTAACCCGGCATGTTCCCAGGCCATATCGGACGCGGCCAGAGCGTATTGCTGTGAGATATCAATCCGCTTGACTTCTTTTGGGCTCATGTACTTAAGCGGGTCAAAATTTTTAACTTCGCCGGAAATTTTACTCGCTAAATCAGAACAATCGCATTTGGTGGTTAAACCAATGCCCGACCGTCCGGTCATAAGATTATCCCAGAATTCCGTGAGGTTGCCGCCTATCGGGCATAACACCCCCATCCCGGTGATTGCTACTCGGTTTCGCATAATCAATATTGAATTATGCTTCGATATGCTTTGTCAGATACTGTATCGCTTCGCCGACGTTGGTAATTTTCGCGGCTTCATCTTCCGGAATCTGACAGTCGAATTCTTCCTCTAAAGCCAGAATTAGCTCGACCTGGTCCAGCGAATCGGCGTCCAGATCATCAACGAAACTGGCATCCGGTGTCACTTTCTCGGCATCGACGTTCAAGCTTTCCACGATTATGTTCTTTACTCTTTCTTCGATAGTAGCCATTATTCCTCCTTAACATTTTATTTTATTTTAATCGATTACATTACCATCCCGCCATCGACATGGATCACCTGGCCGGTAATAAACGAGGCTTCATCCGAGGCTAAAAATGCTACCGCTCCGGCGATATCCTCCGGCAAACCCGGTCGTTTCAATGGCGTGAAATTCAAAAACGAATCTTTAGCTTCCTGGGGAAGGTTTTCAGTCATTTCGGTCGCGATATATCCCGGCGCCACGGCGTTTACGGTAACACCACGCGCGGCTAGCTCCTTGGCCGATGATTTGGTCAAGCCTATCAGGCCGGCTTTTGAGGCCGAATAGTTAGCCTGTCCGGCATTGCCGATAACGCCCACGATTGAAGCGATATTGATAATCCGGCCGGCCCGTTTTTTCATCATCTCCCTGGAAGCCGCTTTGGTGCATAAAAACGCGCCCTTTAGATTTACGGCCATCACCATATCCCAGGCCTGTTCATCCATCCGCATCAGTAAATTATCCCGGGTGATACCGGCGTTGTTCACCAGAATGTCGATCCCGCCAAATTCTTCCCTGGCTGTTTTGAACATCTGATCGACATCGTCAGACTTGGAGATATCTCCCACGACCGCGATAGATTTTATTCCCTGATCGTTTAATTTTTTCGCGGCTTCAGACGCTTGATCCGCCAAAATATCCGAAATAACCACGTTGGCGCCCTGATTGCCCAGTTTCTCGGCAATCGCGAAGCCTATACCTCTGGCCGAACCGGTTATCAAAGCGGTCTTGCCGGAAATACCTTTATATTGTGTTTGCTCGCTCAAACCGTTTCTCCAATTAAATCATTTATATGTTCGGCCTTGTCAATTCCTCTGGCGGTATACTTATCACTGTCCAGCGATCTTTTTAACAGCCCCTGTAATACTTTGCCCGGACCGACTTCATAAAAATCGCTTATCCCGAAAGCCTGAATGGATTCGATGGTAGGATACCATAGAACCGGTGACGTCATTTGTTCTATCAATAAGTTCTTCATCTCAACCGGGTCGTCCACGGGTTTGCCGGTGACATTGGCAACGACCGGAAAACTGAAATCATCGAATTCTAAAGTATCCAAATATTCCGCCATTTTTTCTTTAGCATAAGCCATAAGCGGCGAATGATAAGCTCCGCCAACGGCCAGCATAATCGCCCGTTTGGCTCCGGCCTCCTTAAGCTTCGCGCACGCGGTTTCGACACCTTGCATCGTGCCGGTAATCGCGACCTGATCCGGTGAATTATAATTAGCCGGCGAAACCATGTCAATTCCCTTAATTGTATCTTTGACCTTGTCAAAAGTCAGACCGACAATCGCTGCCATGGTTCCGGGATAGTCATCACAGCATTTCTGCATTAGTTGAGACCGAAGCTTGACTGCCTGCAAACCCGCTTCGAACGAAAAAACACCGGCCGATACCAGAGCCGAGTATTCGCCCAGGCTGTGACCGGCGGCTATTGAGGGCATTATTCCGGCATCTTTTAATAAAGTATCAACGATTACAGAATGCACGAAAATCGCGGGCTGAGTATATTCGGTGCGGACCAGTTTATCATCGGGGCCGTTAAAACAGGTGTCTTTCAGACCAAGATTTAGAATATCATCGGCCTTATCGAAATATTCGCGGGCGAGGTCAAATTTATTATATAAATCCTGTCCCATACCGACATATTGCGATGCCTGTCCGGGAAAGAGAAAAGCTATCATTTAAAACTCCACTATT
>CAZFSN010000006.1:0-31813 GCA_964521815.1 uncultured Ignavibacteria bacterium
GGAATTTATCGAGATCGCCCACCGCCTTCATCGATGATTTCTCATCGATCATTTTCTGAACCTCATCCGGCGGCGTGATCGAGGTGACGAAAAAGTCGATCAGTTCGAGGCCATATTTGTTAAAATCTTTGGATATGCGAATTTTGATATCGTTGCCGAGCTGATCGAATTGGGCCGGCAGATCGAAAATCGTCTCCAGCTTCTCGCCAAACATGTCGTTTATCCGGGCAACAATGACGTCCCGCAAATAATCGGCAATATCATCGGTGGAAAACCGCGCCTCCCGGCCTACCAGCGAATTGAGGAACAACAAAGGTTGAGTAACTCTGAATGTGTAAGTGCCATATCCGCGAAGCCGTACCAGGCCGAGTTCCTTATCGCGAAAGGCAACCGGGTCTTTGGTGCCCCATTTAAGGTTGGTAAATACTTTATGATTAATAAAGTAAACCTCGCATCTGACCGGCGATTGGAAATTCCACGGCAACGACAGAGCCCGGGTTAATAGCGGAATATTTAGGCTGGAAAGCGTGTGACGGCCCGCGCCGACGACATCATAAGCCCGCCCGCTTTTGAAAAAAACGGCCGATTGCGAATCGCGCACGATAAGCTGCGCTCCCAGCTTTATATCGGCCGAACCATGTTCGGGGTAGCGATGGATCATGTCCTTGCCGGTCATATCCACCCATTCGATTACTTCCATCAACATTGTCATAAATTCCTCCGCGGCTTTGCAATTATAAATATTCTCAAAATATCCCAGGTAAAAATATTTCTATATTTATCGGCGTATCAGAGCGAGATGTTAAAAGTATATAAGACGCGCAATTATCATTTAGACATAGTATTAGGCCCCCAAAAAAAAACAGGGTATCAGATTTATGTATAGATAATATGACAAAAACGCTTACTATTAATGCTTTAGAAAGAATACAAAGCCAGGTGACATGAATTATAAAAGAACATTACGAGATACCGCTATAAAAAAGTCAAATTACATTATGAAACACCCACGCCTGGGACGTAACATATTGATTGAATGATATGTTGACAGATATTGGAGTAGTAGTGTCATGTCCGGTTTTTTATTTTTCGGATGATTCATCGTATATTCGAATAATTCAACTAATAGTAATTATAAGGTTAACCGATGTTATTACAACGGCAATCTATTTCGAAGTCAATTTAATATTCCTTTAAAAAGGGAACCAATTGGACAACAACAAAAAATTACTGATTGTGGATGATATCCTTCAGGTGAGATTTGGACTGACCCAATATTTCACAAAATATGATTATATCGTATCCGAGGCCGATTGCGGCGTGGAAGGAATTAAAAGATATAAAGAGGACCAACCGCACCTGATCATCCTGGATTACGAATTACGCGATATGAACTGCTTCCAGTTTCTGATCGCCTTGAGGAAACATGAAGGGAATCATGATGACAAATCCAGGGTCAAAATTATTCCCGCAATAGTGATTTCAGGCTGCATACAGGAATCCCAGGTGCTGCCGCTAAAAGCCAAACTCGGCATATTAGGCTTTATGAAAAAGCCCTTAATTTTGCCGGAATTACTTATTATGGTACAAGAAAGCATAGAAAAAGAGCATTATATCGTAGATGGCGTATTAGTGTCCTGATCATACCTCACTCTAAAGAGTTGAATAAATAAAGCGCATAATAATAGATTATTCTTCACTTTCTTCGTCAAGCGGCTCTGTGATTGCGCAAACGCTCTCGGATGGCTGTTCGCAGCATCGGCATTCAAGTTGGATAGTCGAATGAAATATATTGTATTTTTCCTCAAGCAGGGCTTTCAATGATCGCAGAATCCTATTGCCAACATGAGGTTCATTAGAATCTATAAGGACATGCACGGTCAACATAAGCTTGTCCGATGACAGAGTCCAGACATGCAAATCGTGGATATTAAGAACACCCTGAGTATTTAAAATATCCCGCTTCAGTCGATCGTAATTTATACTATATGGCACGCTTTCGAAAAGAATACTGGCGCCTTCACGAATGACTCCATAAGCCCCGCGCAGGATTATTAGACCAACAATCACCGAAATTATCGGGTCGGCGATATAATTGCCGGTAAACAGCATAATGAAGCCGCCGGCGATAACGCCGACCGAGGCTAACATATCGCCTATAACATGAAAATAAGCTGATTTAATATTCAGGTTTTTCGTGGCCGAATGACGCAAGCTTATAGCTACTATAAGATTAATTACCAGACCGATAGCCGCTACGATCAACATAGCCAAGGTTTTCACCGGCTCGGGTTCGAGTAATCGCTTGTAGGCTTCGATAAAAATCACTCCGGCGATCACCAGCAATGAGATGCCGTTAATTATGGCGGCGAATACCTCCGCCCGATGGTAGCCATAAGTGCGTTTTTTAGTAGCCGGGCGACGCGACAGATAAACCGCTATCAAAGACAATCCCAGGGCGAAAACATCGGCGAATAAATGGCCCGCGTCAGAAAGCAAGGCCAATGAATTGGAAAGATATCCGCCTGTTAACTCGGTCAAAAATATCAGGATAGTCAGGCCAAGAGCCCAGCCCATCCGTGAAATAAGCTTTTCAGAGAAGTGATTATGTTTATGACTCATACGGTTTTCACATTAATCCCATTGCGTATTAATAGTTCGGTCGTCACGCCGTTACCCTCAACCAGTTTATCGCCATTGTACACTTGCCCCTTTCCGCAAGATGGGCTTTTAGACTTAAAAATCGCTATTTTTACTTTAAGCAGGATAGCTTGCTTGAGCGCGATTTCAGCGCCGGAAATAAACTGCGAGGTGACATCCTGCCCATTTTCATTTATCACGATAGTATTACTATCCAAGACATCCGCGCCGGTACCGTTTTTTATCCAGGCTTTTGGCCGGGGAACCTTTAGACCGCCATCGACTTCCGGGCATACGGGGATAAGTTCATAAACCTCAATCAGTTGGCTGACCTCAGATAGCTTCAAGAGTTGGCCGTCATAACGGCATCGCCGACCGATTAAACAGGCCGAAATAAGCGCTTTTTGTTTTTTCTTTCCCGACTCCATAGTTTCCTTATTAAATAAAAAAACCCCGAATCTTTCGGGGTTGTTTTATCTTTTTTTATTATTTATATCAAGAACTATAAATAATCGATTTAAGAAAATAGTCTCTGGGATTAACGGGACGATTATATTTATGCACTTCATAATGAAGATGGGGCCCGGTGGAACGGCCGGTTGAACCCACTAAACCGATTACTTCCATTCTTTCTACTTTCTGGCCTTTCGTAACCTTGAGCAGACTTAAATGGCCGTAGTAGGTTTTCAAATCATTGCCATGATCGATAACGATGAAATTGCCCATACCCCTGTCCCAACCGCATCTTGTTACGGTACCCGACGCGGGCGCATATACGACCGTACCCTTACTGGTTGCGATATCAATGCCATTATGCATAGTCATCATGCCCGTAAATGGGTCTTTTCTCATCCCTAAGCCGGATGTTATAAAACCCTCACAAGGCTTAATTGAAGGCGTGTGATCCAGAACCTGTTTCTTGCCCTGGATTTTATCATAGACATCGTCAAATGAGGCATTTTCAAGGTTTATTTGGCGGAGGATTTTATCGATATCTTGTTCGACCATAGATAACTTGTGCGCCGGAGGGGAATTAAATTTCATGACCCCATATTCCGGACCGCCGACACCGACCTCTCTAATCGTCGGGTCAATCGAGGGAAGATCGAACACAAGTCTGATATTCTCATCGGTTTCCACAATATCAGCCATATTACCTTTGATAGATTCCACCGATTCCTGGAGTTTAGAGATTTTTAACTCGAGAAACTTATTCTCTTCCTGTAAAGACGCGAGCTTTTGATTGTCTATATTGGCTTTAAAATAACCGATCGTGAAAAATATAGAGGTTAGAATAAATAAAACGCCGAATGACAAGCCTGAAATTAATTTCCACCTCGCCACCCTTCTTTCAATTACTTTACCGGTCGAATCCGGGACGATAATCAGGGAAAAATCTGCTCGGGGCATAACCTCCTCCTGTTCAAGTTCAAGGCCGAGGCTAATTTATAATGGTGGCGATTTCTTGTCAAGCTTATTTATTTTATTAACAAGTATTCCTGTTTCAAGATCTTCGCCACGACCTTGATAAACTTCTCTGAATTCAATGCTTGTAAGCTGTACAAATGCCAGCAAGTTTTTTCCGGCATCTTCAATTCCGGTTTGCGTTTCTTCGCCATAGGGGCTCCATCCCCGGAATCCGCCGAAAACTTTTATTATCAAACAGCTTATCAAGTTTATCGGCAGTTTATCCGTTTGCTTAAAGGTTTTACATATTAGCCGAACCTCTTTAACGTTTCGCAAATACTATTCCCCGTAATGTTGCAGCGTTTCAGGACTGCCTTATTATATTTATTTTGTTGTCTTTCAATATCTTAGGCTTAAGCCCCAAAAATCTATTATCAAACCAAATACCTAAAAACTATAGGCGATACCCCACATTTAAAGCCTGAAGTCCATATATTTGGCTTAACCAAGGATTGACAGGCTAAATAATTAACAATTGACAGGGATTCGCATAATCGCGAAATATCGGTATGAATCGAAATATATATTATGATCAGTCGTTCTAAATTTTACTTAGTGAGACGCGCCGGGGTCATCCGGTTTCTTTAAAGCACGCATAACGACCCAGGCAACAGCGCCAAGTATAGGCAATGCCATAAGAATAATAATAGTAACCGCCCAAAACGGATTGTGTACAAAAAATTCTTTGAATGCTTCAGGCATCTACAGAATATCTATAATCGGCCATAGATTGTCAAATAATAAGCCGTTTCATTTTTAAACATCTATGGCCGAAATGTGATTTTAAAACAGCGAATTTACTTTCCCAAACTCTCCTGATAGTCGTCGAATGACCGATTTTTAAAATGCTCCTCGGAGATATAACGAAGTACGTTCCCATAAATATCGGCCGGGACATATCCCGGAACATTAAATACGGGTTGACTATCTTTATCTAAAAAGAACGTCGACGGCACGCCCCTGATTTGAAATTGCCTGATTAGCGCCCTGGTGGTTAATTCACCATATGGAGTTTGAAATGTCTCGTTTGCTGACGTTTTCACTTTAACCGGAATAAAATTCGAATTAATATATTCAGCGATTTTAGCGTCGGAGAAGGTACCCTCCTCCAGTTTCTTACACCAGGGTCAGCCATCCCGCCAGAAATATATTAAAAGGTACTTATCGCCGACGGCGGCCATTTCCAGGCCGGCATCATATCTTGTCCAGTTAATACCTGATGATTTACCGCTATCGCTATCAGATTGCTTTTTATCATTACTCTCACTACAAACCGCGAAAATCGCGATTAAGACTAACATAAGGGTGATTTTTATCGATTTCATCGGTCCTCCACACCTTCATTTAATGATTCTAAACCATTTGAGCGGCGGCATAGTTTCGCGGGCAAAGAAATTCATTTTTAAGAATGATAAAACGCTATGGTTATTAATGCGCAAAATGATTTGGCCAGAGGTAGCGATACCAGTAATAATCTCCGATGACCCATCGGGCGTAATCCCTGCTCTGGTCATAACCGATAGTTTCGATAAAGGTGTCAGGATCGGAACCGGCTTGCTTCACCCATCTTTTGGCGGCCGTCGGCCCGGCGTTGTAAGCCGCTATGACCACCTCATCTTTATGAAGTCTGGCATATAACCAGCGAAGGTATTTACAGCCGAGCTTAATATTATACCCCGGTTCAAACATCCAGTTATCGGGAATACTTCTGGTGTCCGCCATCTGTGAAGCTGTGGCAGGCATAAGCTGCATCAAGCCCATAGCGCCGACACTGGAAACGGCTATCGGATCGAACCTGCTTTCGCGCCTGATAACCGCCAGCGCCAGATAGGGATCAAGGTCATTCCTGGCGTGATAGCCGATAATATCATCAAATAAAACCGGATAATTAAGCCTGAGCCAGGTTTCGCGATCGAATGAATAGCCGCTATTTAATAGGCCTGACTTAAAATCATCAAGAATCTCGAAAAACGCCCAATCGAGATTAAGTTCGCGGCTTTTTTGAAGCAGGGTGAGGTCGTATAATAGATTATTACTTTCGCTGTGAAGATACAATAATTGACGGCCGGCTTCCGTTTCCAACCCCATGTTATACAGGCTATCAACGAAGGAAATTCTTCTTTTATCTATTTTAATAGCCCTCATTTGCGCGGTTAAGTACTTTTCCACCTTATCGAAAAAGTCATCAATAAAATCATCGAAATCATAGGTTGAATCGATAGCATCCAAACCCAACTGCTGCCTGGCTTTAAAGTGATAGTAGGTTGGATTATCGCGCTTGATGACCTTTTCCAGCAAAGCGGTATCGGGAGAGGAAATCTTATATAGCCAAAAATCGAATAAATCGGCTTGATCGTTAACGATATTATAGTTGGTGTATACTTCCCGTGCCTTTTGCTTGAGATTGAGTTTCAAATATGTCTCGCCTAATAAATATAATGAACGCGGATAAAAGCTCGATTCCTGATAATTGTCGACTATGCGTTTTAGAAGTTCGGCCGCTTTGAGCGGGTCGCTTTTTTGATAGAAATCGCCGGCGGTAAAAAGCGCCCTCGGAGCCAGAGAATTTTCGGGATAAGTGTCAGCGAATGCCAGAAGACCTTCCACGCCGCTTAATCTTCGACCGCGACGGTAATCGCAGGCAGCGCGGCCATATATTGCCTCCGCTTTGATATCTTTACCCTCTGATTTTTCAAGTTCCTGAAAAATCCCGGCCGCCTTTGAATATTCTTTCTTCCCGAAATAACACCAGGCTTTGACCAGGCCAAGAGAATCACTTGTTTCCAGTCTGTCCATTAATTGGATGGCTTCATCGAACAGACGCTTTCTTTTGAGAAAACCCGCCAGTTCCAGTATCTGATCAGAATCCAGATTGGGCGACAGCGAATCGAATACAAAATCGCTGATATCGCTTGTCAAAACAGTCAATGACCACGAATTCAAACTTTTTTCCAGATTATCAAGAGCGAGTTGAAATTGCTGATTACTATTCAATAACTGACTGCTATAGTAATGAAATACCGACAGATCATCGGGGCCAAGCGCCTCCGGTTCAACCAGTTCCAGATAAATTCCGGCCGAATCAGGCAAGCCATTATCCAGATAGAATCCGACTAATCTCAAAGCGGCTTTGGATGATATTACATTCACCGGTGAATCAACAATATCGCGGCAGCTTTCAAGGCTAAGCGAATCATCGCCATCGCCGGATACCGCGATCAGGTAATTGGCCGTCAAACCGGCAAAACCGCTATCGGATTTATATGATTCTGAAATTTCTCTGGCTTCGCTAAAATCGCCGCATCGATTATATATTGCCGCGGCTTGAAGATTATCGTCTTCAAGCATCATCAGATAATGCAGCGCTTGAACGCGATCGCCAAGGAGTGTGTAAGTTTTAGCTTTTAGAAGTATTTCCTGGTCGGTTTGATCGGAAAGTGAATCGAGTATGTAGGTGTAGCGCCCGGTTCTATAAAGCGAGTCACTATTACTATAGAATGAATAATCGCTTTCGTCCGCTGTCGAGATACCGGCCCCAAAAAGAATGACCGCCGCGAAAATAAGGAATATTACGCCGCCCCTCATCCCTGCCTTGTCCAACGTTCTCCCCGGGAATTGCCATTGGCAAATCCTTTTTTGATTTCGAATTTGAAACTCCGCTCTCCAAAACGACCGGCTAATTCCCGTAACAAATCCGGCGCCGCTTGAATCACATATTTATTCGATTTACTCACCAGCTCCGCGCCATTATCACGAAAATGAAAGACTATCTCCGATTTTCCGGCGAACTTTTCAAAAATATTATCCAGGTCTTTTATCTTATCTTCCTGAATATCCGATTCCGCCAAAAACAGATGAAGCGTGCCGGGTATTTCCATATGAGCGGTTCTCATCAGGAAAATATCGTTTGCCTTAATTTTAGGCTTTTCACCTTCTTTGGTGCTTAATACGCCCGCGATAAAAATATTGTTCCCCTCTTCCAGTAAGAGCTTTCTTTTTTCGAGAACATCCGAGAAAACCAGAATTTCCGCTGAATCGGTAAAATCCTCGATAGAAACAAACGCGTAAAGCTTATTATTCCGGCTGGTGTTAATTTTCAGTTCGCTTATGACTCCACCGACAAATACATTGCTGCCATCTTTGAGATCGGGCAAGTCCTCGAGTTTGTTATCCACGTACGCGTGATATTCAAGCCTGTTATCCTCCAGAGGGTGAGAACTGAGATAGAAACCAAGCACTTTCTTTTCCATATCACGAATTTCGGTATCATCCCAGGGCGCGCAATCCTCCAGGTTGAGTTTCATAATCCCGGCCTGGGCGATCTCACCGAACAGCGATTCCTGTCCCGATTGCGCTTCTTTCTGGACACCCGCGCCATAACTTACCAGGTTTTCAACATTATGAAATAGTTTTGATCTATTCGTTTCAAGGCAATCAAAAGCGCCCGAGGCAATCAGGCTCTCCAGAGCTTTTTTGTTGACTGTTCGCAAATCGACCCGATTGCAGAAATCGATGATGTCGGTGAATTTTCCGCCTTCTTCCCGAGCTTTGACTATCGCTTCAACAGCGGAAATGCCCACATTTTTAACCGCCGCCAGGCTGAATATGATTTTATTGTCGACCACCGTAAAATATGAAAATCCCTCGTTGACAACCGGCGGTAAAAGCTCGATGCCCAGTTCTTTGCATTCATTTTTAAATAATGTGACGCGGCTGGAATTGTTCATTTCGGAGGTCAGGGCGGCCGCCAAAAATTCCGCCGGATAATGGGCTTTAAGATAAGCGGTCTGATACGCGATTATGGCATAACCGGTGGAATGGGCTTTCACGAAACCATAACGCGCGAAAGTTTCGATCATGTCGAAAACCTGTTCGGCGATATTTTTATCGACCTTGTTCTTGATCGCGCCTTCGATAAACTCGCTTTTCTGCTGAGCCATGACCTCGGCCTGCTTCTTGCCGATAGCCTTGCGCAAAATATCGGCGCTGCCCAGACTGTAACCGGCCATATCCTGGGCGATTTTCAAAACCTGTTCCTGAAAAACAATAACGCCGTAAGTTTCTTTAAGAATCGGCTCCAGTATGGGATGAATGAACTTGACTTCCTTGCGGCCCCTTTTACAATCGATATAAGTATCGATCATGCCCGAATCGAGCGGGCCGGGACGGTAGAGCGCGTTCATCGCGATCAAGTCATCGATACCTGTTGGCCCTAACTTGCGAAGGTAATCTCTCATGCCGCTTGATTCGAACTGGAATACGCCGATAGTCTGACCTCTGGCAAACAGCTCATACACGGCCGCGTCATCCAGAGGGATATTATCTATGTCGATTTCGATACCGCGAGTTTTTTTGATCAATCTGATCGCGTCATCGATGACTGTCAGAGTCCGCAAACCGAGGAAATCCATTTTCAAAAGCCCAATCGTATCGACACAGCGCATGTCGAACTGGGTCGTAATCTCATCTTTGTTGGATTTATACAGCGGCACAAATTCCGTTAGTGACGCCGGAGCTATCACCACACCGGCGGCATGGGTTGAGGAGTGACGCGCCAGACCTTCCAGGACAATTGAATATTCAAGGACTTTGGCAATATTCTCATCGTTTTTCTGCAACTCTTTTAAGTCAGCCGATATTTCGAGTGCCTTTTCGAGAGTCATACCTATTTCTTCGGGAATCATCTTGGCGACTTTATCCATCTCGCCATAGGGCACCGACAGTACCCGGCCGACATCCCTGACCACCGCTCGCGCCGCCATAGTACCGAACGTGATAATTTGCGCGACATTCTCCTGCCCGTATTTACCGGTGACATATTCGATAACCTTATCGCGGCCGCGGTCGGCGAAATCGATATCGATATCGGGCATGGACACCCGGTCGGGGTTTAAGAACCTTTCGAATAAAAGCTTATATTTAATCGGATCGACATTGGTGATACCCAGGCTGTATGAAACCAGCGAACCGGCCGCCGAACCGCGTCCCGGGCCGACCGGGATTTGATTTTGCCGGGCGAAATCTATGAAATCCTTGACGATAAGGAAGTACCCGGAATAGCCCATCTGCTTGATAATTCCCAGTTCGTAATCCAGGCGTTTCTTCAACTCCGGATTTATCTCGCTATAACGTTTCTGCAAGCCTTCATTGGCAAGATAATCTATATACTTGTCGGCCGATTCGAAACCTTCCGGTAAGGGGTATTCAGGCACCAGGTTTTTGCCCAGTTCAAGTTCGAGGTTACATCGTTCCGCGATTTTCAGGCTGTTTTCAATTGCCGTCGGCGTATCGGCGAATAGCTCCTTCATCTGGTCCGGTGTTTTCAGATAAAGCTGGTCGGTGTTGTAACGCATCCGGTCCGTATCGGATACCACCTTGCCTGTCTGTAAACACAGAAGCGCGTCATGGGCGGCGCTGTGTTCCCGCTTCAGGTAATGGCAGTCATTGGTGGCGATTAGCCCCAGACCGAATTTCTCGGCATACTTTTTCATGGTCGAACGAACGATCAACTCATCATCCAGGCCATGGTCCTGAATTTCGAGATAAAAATCATTCGTGTCGAATATATCGAGATAGCTTCTTATAGCGTCCTCGACTTGCTGATCGTTACCGGTCATCGCCGCCTGAGATATTTCACCTTTCAAACAGGCCGATAGCGCGATTAAACCCTCGGAATATTTGGCTAATATGGATTTATCGATGCGTGGTTTGAAATAAAAACCTTCTAAATAGGCAATAGATGACAGTTTCATCAGGTTTTTATAACCTCGCGAGTTTTTAGCCAGTAGAATAAGATGATAGCCGCTATCGGGTACGCCTGAAACCGGCTGTTTAGTATGCAAATCATGAGGGACTATATAAGTCTCAATGCCGATAATCGGTTTGATACGATATTTCTTCGCTTGCTGATAAAAATCAATCGCGCCGAAAAGATTGCCGTGATCGGTTATAGCCAGCGAATTCATCCCCATTTCCGAGGCGGCCTGCAGCATCTCCGGTATCTTAATCGCTCCATCCAGAAGCGAATACATCGTATGATTGTGAAGGTGTATAAAATCGGCGTTACTCATCCAAACTGATTCCTTTCAGATAATTGGCGATCTCATTACGGCAATCGAAACACAGTTTTTGCTTAATATTCAAATATACTTGCTCCTGAAGCTCTTCCTCGGTCAGGCCGGATAATTCTATCTCCTGAACTACCTCATCCAGACCTTTTTGGGCTATTGGGTTATCGATATAACCGTCGAAATCGGCCACGATCGTGCAATCGAGGCGATAATTATCGCCGCCCTTTTTCAATCGCTTGCCGCAGCGATGACATCGAGCATCTTTTTTCTCCGCCATAATTAATTAAACCGTAATACTCCAGATAAGGTTTATCAATTTTTTTCCCATACCTTATATAATATCATTCCACAAATAAAACCACCGATATGCGCGAAATACGCTACCCCGCCTTCATCAACTCCCAGAGTCGGCGCGCCGGCCACGATTTGAAAAATCAGCCAGATTCCCAGAAAGACTATCGCCGGGATTCTGACCACTCGAATAAAAAAGAAAATAATGATTAATGTCTGCACCTTGGCCCGGGGAAATCTCAGGAAAAACGCTCCCATGACTCCGGCAATCGCTCCCGATGCCCCAATAAGCGGCATGGCGGCATTGGGGGATGTCAGCACCTGGATTAAACCGGATAAGATACCGCAGACCAAATAAAATATAATGAATCTTATGAATCCGAGCCCGGCTTCGATATTATCTCCGAAAACCCATAGGAACAGCATATTGAACAAAATGTGTAAAAGGCCGCCGTGAAGAAACTGCGAAGTAATCAGAGTCAGCGGCGGAAATAACGTTGAAGCGGAATGAACCGGCGCGAATGTCGTTAGCGTTTTGGCGACCACGGCGTATTTCCAGATAAAATCCGGTTCGCCGCTTCCTAAACTGATCTGATATAAGAACACCGCCGAGTTGATTAAGATAATCAAGCTGGTGGCATATGGAAAGCGTCCCGAGGGATTGTCGACTCTTAACGGAATCATGTTGGTTAGTTAACCGTAAATATAGATGTTACAACCGCCTTATTGCCCTGATTATCCACGGCGGTAATACTAAACTTGTGAGAGCCTTTGCTTAAATTATTTCTTACCTGATAAGAATATTTATGACTATCGATATCATAATAAGCCGGAACCCAGATACCATCGATTGTCATCTCTAATTGGGTCTCCTCTTTCAATCCGGATAAATCATCGGTTATAACGCCTGAGAGGCTGGGGGTTTTATCCGTAATATGACTTCCATTTTTTGGCCGAACTCCGGTTATTGACGGCGGCTTAATATCTTTTAAAATTCCAAATTTGCCGCCGCCTGATGTTTGGCCCTCGATATTTGAACCGGATCGAATGCCTATATAATACCATCTATCCTTATTCGGTGAAGAATAATAAAGCGAAAACTTATCGGGGCTAATTCCCGGTTTTTCCGGCAGTATATTAATTGTAGCCGGGTTTTTCAAAAGCAATTCTTCGGGCTGAATATCGAAATAGTAATTACCCTGGGCATCTTTTTCAGGGTTGGTAATCCTCAAAATAACCTTATTAAAAATCTGCTCCCGTGTCAGGTTAATCATCACGCTGGAATCCGACGAATAAGCCGTTCCACCTGAATCGAACACATAATAGCCCAAATTATCATGATTTCCATTTAGAGACATCTCGAAATAGCCATTATTTGTTGGAACCGGGATCAGAGCTTTTACATAATTATTCGGCAAGGCGAAAGTATAGAAATCCGACAGCATTTTGCCTTTTATAGCAATCATACTGTCGGCGCGCAGAACAACATCAAGGAAATCGGCGTAAGGTATCACTGATTCCTGCTTTGCCATAGGATCGAATTCAATCCAGGGCGAGTAATTATCGTCTTTGTCTGTAAAACGAACGCGATAATCATATTTGTTATCTACAGCCGGTATCGTTATCGTACTATTACCGGCATCGAACGAACAAGCCGTCTTGCTATATGGCAGGAGCATCGACGCTCGTTTTTGAATTTGAGTTTCATACAATCCGCCGGGGTTGTCAAAATGCAGAATCAGATTGCCGCCCTTGAAATCAGCCCGGTCAACTATCGGCCTGGCGATAAAAGCTTTTTTCAGGCAAAGCCGAATCCGGCAGCGATTGCCCTTTTCATCATACAGGCCAATTTGTAGATTATGTATGCCGGGTTCGAGACTGTCAGAATTAATAATACCGGCAAGATGATCGTAATTTTCATAAAACATCTGACGATCATGAGGTTGAATGTATAATTTATAAAAGATATTCCTGTCGTTATCATCTTTTACGCCTTTACGTTTTTCCACTTCAGTTTTAAGTTCATGGTCTCTGACATAGTCTATTTGATCGCCGCTGGTATAATCGAGACGGTCATTTTTAAAAGAATAGATTTCCCGGCCATCAAGTATCATATCCGCGCCGTAAAGACCATAACAGTATGAGCCATCCGGGTCATAGGCCGCTACTACGAGAGCCATCTGACCATAAAGCGCCACCGTATCGTTTACCGAATAATCCGGGCTTCGGCCTTGAAGCTTGAGGAATTCCAAATCATGATAGTTGGCCAATCCCAATTTGTTGTAGCGTTTAACTACAAGATAATCCACGACAGGCGGTCGGTTATCGGGCAAATCATAAATGTTAATAATAGGATTTATCGGATAATTGTCCTTATCCCTGATTTCAAAGTGAAGATGAGGAGCGCCGGCTCCGGATTGCCCCGACAGGGCGATATATTCGCCTTTTTTTACCGGGAATTGACCGGGTTTGAAAAAAATATCCTGATAATATTTCCGATTTTTTACCTGAATATTCCGAAGATAATCCTCAATTTCCTGACTAAATCGTTCGAGATGCCCATAGACTGCGTAGCGGCCGTCATCAAGTTTTAAATATAAGGCTCGACCATAACCCCAAAACGACGCCTTAATCCGATAAACGTAGCCATCGGCCACGGCATATACTTTGTAACCAACTGTACCTCTTGTGGTTATATCGAGGCCGGAATGCCAATGCCCGGCCCGGTAATCGCCGAAATGCGATGAGATACGCGGCTGGATTTTTAATGGCCAGATATACTCATCCGCCTGGGCAATTGAATAAGAAATCAAAAGTAAGCCTGTCGTTATTAACAACATTTTTAAAATTCGCTTCATGTCTTAATAATAACTTATAAAAGAAACTATGGTCAAGGCCCTAATTTTTGTTTGATATAAAAGAAGTTTCTTTTATATTACTTTATTATATAAAAATGTGAAGTTTTTAGTCGATTAACATATCGACAGTAACAAAGCAAAGTTTAAGGAGATGATCCGTTATGATGAAGACAATTAGAAACGCCGCCAAGCCAATATATATAGTGGTTATCATAGCTTTTGTTGGCACAATTATTTTTGCCTGGGGCATGGATATCGGCAGCAAGGGTAAGCGACCGCAGAATGCCATCGGCCGCATAAATGATCAGGAAATCCCGATAGAACTTTTCAGCCGCACCTATGAATCGAAATATCAGGAACTGTTAAAAACCAACACCGATCCCGGCGAGGATGAACTTCAAAAACTGCGTGATGATACCTGGAATACGATTATCGGCCAAACGCTGATGTCTCAGGCGATTGCCAATAACAATATCAAAATGACTAATGAAGAGCTTGCTGAATATGTAAAAGTTCTGCCGCCGAATGAATTGTATCAGTCGGCCGACCTGCAAACCGATGGCAAATTCGATCCCCAAAAATATCAGAATCTGTTACAGCGGCTCGTTAGCTCCGACAGTCCTTACGATGAACAACTGTTACTGTACATTGAAAATACTATAAGGTCACAGGTGCTGATGAATAAGCTTCAAGGCCTGATTACTTCGACGGCGTTCGTCTCGAAACCCGAGATCCTCGATGATTATATTGACCGTAACGAAAAAGTTAAAGTCAAGTATGTATTCATCTCGGATGGCGATGTGGATACGACCGGTATTGAAATCACCGATGAAATGCTTTTAGCCAGGTATGAACAGGACAAGGAAACCGCCTACAAACAGGGGGAAACCGCTACGCTTAAATATGTGTCCTTTGATAAAAAGCCGAGCGAGGCTGATATCGATTCGGTCAAAACTGATATTTACAATCTTTATGAACAAATCAAAGCCGGGGCCGATTTCGCCCAATTAGCCGAGGAAAATTCTCAGGATAGAAGCGGCGAGAACGGCGGCGATCTGGGCTGGTTCGGTAAAAACAGGATGGTCAAGCCGTTTGAAGATGCCGCGTTTGCCCTGAAGAAAGTTGGCGATGTATCCGAACCCGTACAGACGCAATTCGGCTGGCACATAATCAAACTTACCGGCAAGAAAACCGAGAAAAATGATAAGGGCGTGGAAGAACCGCAAATTCAGGCCAGTCATATCCTGCTGAAAACCGAGCCATCGGAAAAGACTTTGGCCGATCTGAGAGACCGGGCGGAAAGATTCAGACAGGAAGCAATCGACAACGGTTTTGACAAGGCTATCGAGGAAACCGAACTTACGCCTCAGATAACCAAACCATTTCCACCTGAAGGAAATATCCCTAATATCGGACCTAACAAAGAGCTGTCGGATCTGGCTTTTAAAGCTAAACTCGGCTCAATCAGCAATGTCATCGATAGCCGAAACGCGTATATTGTCGCTGCCGCCAATTCAAGGGAACCCGCCGGTTACAAACCATTCGAGGAAGTTAAAGACAGAATTAAAAACATGGTCCGGCGCGATCTTATCAATGAAAAAACATATGCCAAAGGCAAAGAACTTTATCAGCGGATGATTGACGGCAAGCTGTCGTTTGATGAAATGGCCAGGCAGGCAAACTTGTCCGTCAAGGAAACAGACTTCTTTTCAAGAAATGAGTATGTTAAAAATGTAGGCAGTGACCCGGCGTTTATCGGCGCGGCTTTCGATCTGTCTCCGGAAAAACCCCTGTCTGTTCCTATTGATGGGAGAACCGGCTGCTATCTGCTGGAATTTGTCGAAAAGCAAGCGGTGGATATGGCCAAGTATGAGGCGGTCTCGGATTCATTATATCAGGACGCGCTTACCAAAAAGCGTCAGGATATTTGGTCCAAATGGTACAGGAAGCTCTATGAGAATTCGAAGATCGAGGATTTCAGACAGGAAATCTATGGATCGTAAAATCCGGCCCCGGGTCACCGGGGCTTTTTTTATTTTCGTGACGCTATTGGTTGTTTGCGGCAAATCGCCTTCAATTTCGGCCGATGAAAAAGAGGCGTTTATAAACACTTATGTCGAATTAACATTAGCCAAAATAAAGTATGGAAACCTTGACAAACAATACCAGAACATAAAAAAAGAAATATTCTTAAAAAACGGAACGGGTGAGGAATTTCTTAATAATTTCATCGATAAAATTTCCACTAATATTGAAATTCAGCAAGAGATATACGAGGAAATCGCGAATCGATTGGAGAAATTCGACAAAATCTCCCCTGACTCCCTAAACCGCTATTTCAGAAACTATAATCTGGCTCCATAATATATTAACGGGTATCTATCAGACTATTCAAGATCGGAAAGCAGAAACGCGTTTTCTATATGAATAATTTTTGGGGGACGCGTCAGGCGGTCAATAGCAATAGCATCGAAACGGCAATCAATATCGGTCTGGTTCGTAAAAGCCAGATAAGAGCTGGCTCCTTTAGCGATACGGCGGCATTTCTGAAGAGTAATCCATTCCCGGGGATCGCCAAATTTGGTCGATGAAGATGTCTTCACTTCGATAAATACCAGCGTGTCATCATTTTGGGCGATAATATCTATTTCGGGGCTTTTGAAATTTTTCTTTCCGCGCCAATTCCGCTCCAGAATTTCATAGCCTTTTCCTTTCAGGTAGCCGACGGCTATTTCCTCGCCCAGATCGCCTTTTTTTCTCATATTTTGCTACGCCCCAGAATCATGCCGATAATAAAAACCACCAGAACAGTTATCGAAAACCGGACGGCAATTACGATCCACCAGATTGCTCCTTGCGATACCAATAATAATGTATCTTCAATAAGGGCATGACACAAGGCCAAAAACGCGGCCACCAGAAAAGCCTGTCGGCCGACTATCCGGCCGGTTCTGGCTTCGCCGATCAGCACTCCCCCGCCATAGGAAATGCCGAAAATTATTCCAGCTAACAAAGGATATATCGAATCTTCATTATAGCCTAATCTCTTGGTTACTGGTGAGATGGATCTGACGGCTTTTTGTAAAAAGCCAAAATGACGGGCCAGTTCAAGTAAAATCATCAAAGGCATGATAATCGCAAAAACCAGAAGCAAAAGCTTTATCAGGCCAAGAGCGGTACCGGCGATAAAAGCGATCATAGTTTCACCGGCAAGACTAAATTTAAAATTAACCCTGAAATTAGACCAACTGAAATTCTCAAGGCTAATAGAATCCAGGGCCGGCCCTTCATTTGATTTATAATCGCTGTTTCCAAAAGCAGAGAATGCGAAAAGCCGAGCATCACCGCCAGGATAGTGGTCTGCCTGACCGTAAAATTCAAACCGGCCAAGACCGCGATAGCGCCATATAGATTCACTGTCCAACCCGTCGCGATCACCAGGGAGGCTTCCCCCGGAAGGCCGAAGTACACCATCAACGGAGCGAAAAAACCGGCGAGCTTGCCAACGACTCCTATTTCTTTCAAGATCATTATAAAGATATATACAGGAATCATTACCTTAATTAAGGCGAAGAATGAATAAAAACCTTGCTTAATGCCGCTATAAAAGCTGTCGCCTAAAGAGACGTGCCGTAACGGTATCTGGTGCAAGGTTTATCCCGATTAATATTCGACTATTGAATCAAGATCTTCCCAGAATGTCGGGTGAGAGGTAGCCACGCATTCGGCGTCTTTGATTACGGTTTCACCTTTAGCGATCAATCCGGCAATCGCGAAAGCCATGGCGATACGATGATCGCCGAAAGTGCTGATTTCCGCGCCTTCAAGTTCCGTTCCGCCGTCAATAGCCATGCCGTCTTCCAACTCGCCAATCCGAGCGCCCATCTTCCGCAAATTCGCGACTACGGTTTTAATCCGGTCGGTTTCCTTGTGGCGAAGTTCAAAGGCATCCCTGATAACGGTCGTGCCCTGTGCCTGAGTCGCGATAACCGCCATAATCGGCAGTTCATCGATAATCGAGGGGATTGCTTCACCGACTATCCGCCTGCCTTTTAATGGCCCATATTTCGCGGTAATTTTGCCGGTTGGCTCGAAACCTTTTTTTGAACCGGCTTCAAAACTGATATTGGCCCGCATTTTTTCGAGAATATCAAGAAAGCCTATCCGGGTCGGGTTTAGACAAACGTCATCGATGACCAAATCGGAATTTTTAACCAGAGTAGCCGCCGCGACAAACAAAGCCGCCGCTGAAACATCGCCCGGCACGATCAGGGTTTTGCCGGCGGCCGGTCTCTGACCGCCCATTAAGGTAAACATACCGCCGCGCGCTTCGATAATCGCGCTCTTGTTGTTCAGTTTTCTCAACCTTCGCTCGAATTCATCATCCGCTTTAGGCTGTTCCGGCTGGATTTTTTCTTTCTTAAACTTAATGCCCATGTAAGCCATTAATCTTTCGAAATGATCGCGGCAAGGAATTCGTTCGACCAACTCAGTTTTGCCCTCGGCGTAAAGGCCGGCGGTAAAAACAGCCCCTTTCACCTGCGATGTGGATAACGGCATTATATATTTAACGCCCTGAAGATTGCCGCCTAACACTTTTAAGGGCACGCGGTAATTATCGCTTTCGATAGTCGCGCCCATTTTCTCCATGGGTTCGATAACCCGAAGCATCGGGCGAGCTTTCAATTTCTCGGACCCATCGAAAACCGATTCAAACGGACAGGCCGCGGCCAATCCCATAAGCAGGCGAACGGTCGCGCTGGAGTTGCCGGCATCCAGAGGCTCGCTCGGCTGCGCCAAACCCTCCAGGCCTTTGCCATGGATTATTAATTTGTTTTTCTCGTCCTCAGCGTATTCAATTTCCACCCCATACTGAGTCAGGCATCTAAGCGTTGCTTCAAATTCCTGACTGGGGCTGTAATTGATAATCGTCGTATCCCCATTAACCAAAGCCCCTAAAATCGCCGCCCTGTGAGAAATCGATTTGTCGCCCAAAAGGGTCATCTTACCGGAGACTCTCGATGCAGTTTTTATTATTCTGTCCATATCTCTTTTCTTAAAGCTTCAAGTTAAATTTTTTATTATATCACATTTTCTCCGGGGCTTCAAGCCCCAGAATACTCAATCCCGAATTTAAAACTGTCTTTATGCCATATGTCAAGTTTATTTTAGCCTTTCTCAGATGTAAATCCTCAGCCAGGATTTTGTCGGTCGGCGACTTATATTTTTGATAATAAGTCGAAAACAGGCCGACAAGTTCCAAAAGATAAGCCGAAATAATATACGGTTCATTATGATTGGCGGCATCAACTATTTTATCGGGGAATTCCAGCAGTAATTTAGCCAGCATGTATTCCTCGGGCAATGTTAAAAGCCCATAGTCCGCGTCAATATCGATTTCGTTGTCATATTTGCGCAAGACACTGGAAAGCCGGGCGTGCGCGTATTGCAAATATGGTCCTGAATAACCATTGAAATCCAGCATCCTGTCCCAATCGAATGAGACATCAGTTTGACGTTTAACCGATAAATCAGCGAAGATGACTGCGCCTATACCCACCTGGCGGGCAACTTCTTCCTTATTTTCAAGATCCGGGCAATTAATTTCGATAATGCCGGCGGCTTTTTTGATAGTCTGATCGATAACATCATTTAGAAAAACTACATTCCCGCGACGTGTCGACATCATCTCGCTGCCAAGTTTGACCCAGCCAAAATCCACGTGCTGGCAATTCCGGACCCAGTCGAATCCGGCCAGTTCCAGAACCTTGAAAAACTGCTTGAAATGAAGACTCTGGGCAACACCGACTACATACAGCATTTTATCGAAATCGTATGTTTGGTGACGGTAGATCGCGGCGGCCAGATCCCTGGTGCTGTATAATGTCGAACCGTCCTTTTTCTTCAATAGCAACGGTTCAAGCCCATGATCATCTAAAGGTACGATTTGGGCGCCTTCGCTTTCGCGCGAAAGATGTTTTTCATCCAAAAGCCGAATAAGATCAGGCACCATCTTCTGATAGAAAGATTCGCCGGTGTAGTAATCGAATTTCACTCCCAGCATATCGTAAATCTTGTTGAAATCATCCAAACTTAACTTGACGAAATTATGCCAGAGTTCGACAATCTCGGGGTCGCCGTCCTCGAGACGTTTGAACATAGCCCGGCATTCGTCTTCAATAGAATTATCGATCTCGGCCTCGCTATGAATTTTGACGTAAATTCTGTACAATTCTTTAATAGGGTCTTCTTTCATTTTTTCCAGATCAGCCCATCGCTTGTAAGCCAGCGCTAATTTGCCGAATTGCGTTCCCCAATCTCCCAGATGGTTTATGCTGATGACCTGATAGCCAAGATATTCATAAATCCGCCTTAAAGTCGCGCCAATAACGGTGGATCGGAGATGACCGATACCCATTGGTTTGGCTATATTGGGAGAAGAATATTCTATTATTACTTTTCGGCCCCCGCCTATATCCGATTTTCCGTAGCTCTTGCTTTCGGAAAATACCTTTCGACAAATGTAATCAATAGCTGCTTTTTTATCAAGCGTAAAATTAAGATATGGCCCCTGGGCGGTAATCGACTGAATGAATTTATCCGGTTTGATTCTTTCCGCCAATTCCCGGGCAATTAGCGGCGGGGCTTTTTTAAACGACTTGGCCAAACTAAAACACGGCCAGCCATAGTCTCCCCACTCAACATTTGGCGGCACTTCCAGAGATGATAAAATTTCATCGAAGGATTGCCCGGTTGATCTCGCCAGAGTTTCGCATATGTGTTTTTTATAAGGGTTCAAATAACATACTCTCCGGAACAAATTATCGAAACAGGTCCTTCCTGAATAATCGTATTAATATCGATGTTCCAGTTTAATTTAAGATTACCGCCCGGCATCTCCGCGATAGCGTTTTTACTCAGTAAATTTCGCATCACTCCGTCCGTCAAACAAGCCCCAGCGCCGCTTCCGCAAGCCTGAGTAGCGCCCGAACCTCTTTCATAAATTTTCATCTGAAAACGCCTGCGATTAATAATCCTGCAAAAATGAACATTAATGCCTTTCCTGAACATGGAATGGCGGCTGACAACATGTCCAATTTTAGGCCAATCAAAATCAAAGTCATCAACCCAGATTACCGCGTGAGGGTTTCCCAGACAGATACAATCAGCTTTAAAAACGCGGTTTTGAGCCCTAAACAAATTGATATCCAACGCGATATCGACTTTCTTTTTCAAACCGACAGATTGGGACCTAAAATCCGGCGAACCGAGGGTTGATTTAACCGATGCCCAATTGTCTTTGGTAGATAGAATCTCAGTCCAATATTCGCCCGCTACCGTTTTTATGATGAATTTCTTCCGGTTAGAGTATTTTATCCGCTTTAAAAACAACGCGGCCTGGCGAAGGCCGTTTCCGCACAGCTCCGCCTCGGACCCATCGCTATTGAAAATCCGCATCGAATATGGCTCTTTTGCCGTATCGATCACGATCAGGCCATCAGCGCCTATGCCTCTGGTGATATCTGATATGGAAATAGCCAGCCTGGGCAGGTTAATATTTTTAACTTTTAAGGCTTCGGTAAAAACATAACAATTGCCAAGACCTTCCATTTTAATAAAAGGCAATTTCATAGTTTTAATAACGAGAAATAATAAGGATTAGCTGATTGATTCGACTACGCTTGCCAAACGCTTTATCCCTTTTTCGATATTCTCCTCCGTTGCATTACAGAAATTCAGACGCATCGTAGAATCATCTTGTTCGGCGCTATAGAAAAATTTACCCGGCACATAGGCTACCTTGGCTTTGATAGCGGCCGGTAACATATCTGTCGTGCTGATGTTGTCGGACAGCTTTACCCATAGAAACAAGCCGCCTTCGGGCGTGGTCCAACTCGCTTTATTATCAAAATACTTCTTAAGCATATCAATCATGAAATTCCGCTTGCGGCCATATTCTTTTTTGATCAATTCAATGTGTCTGTCGAGATGACCGGCGGCCGCGAAATCGGCGATTACGTACTGGCTGAAAGTAGTCGTATGAAGATCCATAGCCTGTTTCATCCGTTCGATAATCGGCGCGACCACGGGGTTCGAGGCAATCCAGCCTATTCGTAAACCCGGCGAAATCAGTTTCGAGAAAGTCCCGAGCTGGATTACATAATCTTTGCCGACCGCTTTCAGCGATTTTACTTCCTTGCCGGCGAAGCGGATTTCGCCGTAAGGATTATCATCGACAATCGGGCAATTGTATTTACGGGCGATTTCCACGAGTTCGACGCGCCTCTTATCTGATATCGTAATACCGGTGGGATTCTGGAACGTGGAAACTAAATAGATGAAACGGGGTTTATAGGTTTTGATTTTCCTCTCGACGTCCTCAGGAATCGCGCCATCGTCATCCGTCGCGACTGAGACATATTTGACGCCATAGAAAGAAAATGCCTGCAGGGCGCCCAGGTATGTAGGCGTTTCGGTCAAGACGATCGCCCCTGGTTCGATGAATATCCGGCCGATAATATCCAGGCCCTGCTGGGCGCCGCCGGTTATCTGGATTTCTTCGATTGATATATCCACACCCTGTTTTTTATAGCGCCCGGCCAAAACCTCCCGAAGCTGATCTATGCCTTTCGTCACTGAATATTGAAGGGCATTTGTACCATGTTGTTTTATGACATTGATACAGGACTGCTGAATCAATTCAAGCGGGAATAAATCCGGCGCGGGCAGACCTCCCCCAAAATTAATAACATCGGGTTTGGATGAATCTTTCAAAATTTCTCTGATGATGGAACTTTTTTGTTTAACCGCCGAATCAGCGAATTGCCATTGCGCTATCGCGTTATCGACGTAACCGGTTATTTCGTTCATATCACACCTGCCGCAAAAACATTCTTCAAGGTTACAATTATGTTTTAACATAATTAAATCAAATTCCTATGGCAAGTGAAAATATTCACTAAAATCAACCTTAAAACCAAAGAATAGGAACTCGCGAAATAATGATTATTCATATCGGCCGGATTGATTCCGGGCCATAACATAGAAAATTAAAAAGAATCATCAATAGAAACTATAAAAGGAGTTTCCCCGATTTTTTTATTCAATTGTAGGTCGGGTTCAGCAGTGAGTGGAGCGAACGAAGAAACCCGACACTTTTCGCATCAAAATACCTCTCTTGCTCTTAGTAAATGATCTATCAAAATCGAGAACGTCGGGTTTCTCTCCCGCTAAGGCGGGATCGGAACCCGACCTACCCGAAATTGCTAAAAAGTTTCCCCGCTTTTAAAATACCCGATTTCCACTTAATAAAAATATTAACTGTGTAGAATATATAAACTTATAGAAAATTACAACAATTTTTCGGAGAAAGTTCTGGAACTATAATTGCTCTAAACCACTTGCCTGACAGCTGTTATTAGCCTATAATTACATAGATGGATAAAATAAGAAATAAACGTGAATTTAGTTTATTGTGGACAAAGGGTACTAATGTCAATAAGATTGACCGCGAATTTTAGTGGAATTAAGGATGACCGATAAAAAAATCGATGATGAACATAAACTGGTAGAAGGCAAGGAATTCACTTTCTGCCCCTGGTGCGCGGCCGGTTTGGCGGAAAAGCGAATTGATGGTAAAACCAGAAAATACTGCCCCAAATGCGATTTTGTCTATTATAAGAACCCGGTCCCGGCGGCCGGAGCTATTATAATCGATGCCGGCAAAGTCCTTCTGGTAAAAAGAAAATACCCGCCCCGGGTCGGCGATTGGAGTTTCCCGGCGGGATTCATGGAGTATGGCGAGTCGCCAAGCCATTGCTGCATTCGGGAAGTCAAAGAGGAGACCGGCCTGGATGTTAAGCTGGCCAGTTCTTTTAAAGTCTATTCCGGCAGCGATGATCCGAGGACAAGGGCGGTGCTGATTATGTATATCGCCCTGATTCAGGGCGGTAATTTAAAGGCGGGCGATGACGCCAGTGAGCTGAAATTCTTTCCCCTCGATAAATTGCCGAATAACCTCGCCTTCGAATCGCATATAAGAGCTTTGAGCGAATATCGGGAATTCATGAAAACCGGGAACTTGCCTGACCCCAATGAGTAGAGTACTTGGTATAGATAAAGGCGATGTCCGGGTTGGCCTGGCTGTTTCCGACGAGTCACATACTCTGGCGTCGGGTTACGGTTTCATCCGGTTTAAAAGCTATGATGAACTGGTGGACAACCTGCTTTCAATTGCCGAAAAAGAAGGTATCGGTGAATTCGTGATAGGCTTGCCGTTAAACATGAACGGCAGCCAGGGATTCCAGGCGGCAAAATCGGAGAGATTGGCCGAAGCCTTGAGAAGTAGAACTCAGTTTCCGGTACACCTGTTCGATGAGCGGTTATCGACGGTAGAGGCGGCCCGGCAAATCCATGCTTCCGGCAAGAAAGTTCGCAAAGGCAGAATCGACGAGGTAGCGGCGACAATAATTTTACAGGCGTTTCTCGATGGCAAAAAAAACGGATGATTACAAGTTTAAAACAAAAGACAAGATTTGGTGGTGGGGATCGAACCTGCTCGGCCTTATCGCCTCGGTGGTTCTGGTCGTATCCACCGTTATCTCTTTGCCTTTTCGAAGGTATGAATCGGTTGTTTTGAGATACGCTATTCGAATAATATTCGTTTGTATTCTATTCGGAATACTCGTTGGGGCGTACCTGTATTATTCACCGGCAACAACTCAAAATTTCGGCAATCAGACCAAATATCTGTATGTCAATCGCGGCGAGACGGTTTATGATATAGGCTATAAACTTCAGCAGATGGGCGCTATCTCATCGGAATTCAATTTCATGCTGTTTTCCAAAATCCTGGGGCATTCGAAGAGGCTTAAAGCCGGACGTTACGCGATTGAACCGAAATACAGCATGTACAATATATTCGATATAATAACCAAAGGCGCCGCCGTACCTTTTAATGTCACCGTGCTGGAGGGATTGACAGTGGAGGCTACAGCCGAAGTACTGGCCGATAATTTGGACCTGAACAAAGATGAATTTCTACTCGAATGCTCAAACCGACAGCTTCTGGATTCGCTATTGATTCCAAACGACAACCTGGAGGGGTATCTCTTTCCGAATACTTACAATTTCTTTTATGATGAATCGCCGCGGTCAGTCATCGATAAGATGTTAAACCAGTTTTTCGCCAATTTGCCGGATTCATTCGAACAAAAAGCCAAGAAACTGGGAATGGATTTTAACGAAGCCGTAACCATGGCCTCGCTTATCGAAAAAGAGGCGATGCTGGACAGCGAACGGCCGCTTATTTCGGCGGTATATCACAATCGGTTAAAAATCAGGATGCGTCTGCAATGTGATCCGACGGTAATCTATGCTTTGGGAGGACTAAAACGTCCGTTATATTATAACGATCTCAAAATCGATTCCCCCTATAACACATACCAAATCTATGGTTTACCGCCGGGGCCGATCTGCTCGCCGGGTAAAGCATCTCTGGAAGCGGCTGTCAATCCGGCCGATACCGATTACCTGTACTTCGTAGCCAAAGGCGATGGGTCACATATATTCACCCGAAGCAATGATGAGCACATCAACGCGAAGAATCGTATTAAGCGAGAAAAGATTTTAAATAATTAATATATAGCTGAATAAATTCATATTAATTCTGTGAGTAGAGCTGTGCCCTACAGCTTGGGGAGTGTTGAAAAAGCCACCTACTTGTCATTGCGAACCCCGCGCCAAGCGGGGTGAAGCAATCTGGATGTATATTGCACAGCGACTTACAGATTGCACGGACGTGCCTTGGCGGCTTCGTCACCCTTCGGGTTCCTCGCAATGACAGGTTGAAAGTTTTTCAACATTTCCCAAGCGGGTGGAACACCCTCAATCGGTCAACCCCCCTTTTAAAAATCGGACAGCCGCATGACTTACTGCGAATCTTCTAAAAATAAAAGTCTCCGCCACCGATAAAAGTGTCGCGGCTTTTATCGGCACGGAGACTTACTCGAGTGTATCAGTGAAAGAAAGAAATTCCTAAATCAAATCCTCCTGCTGCCAGCTATTATTATCCACCTCGACTTTTTCATCCTCCCGGTAACGTTCATAAGCCGGCCGTTCGAGGTTTTGCGGATTATAGCCGCGATGCATGATTTCCTTATATATTCGCCGCTGGTCGCTTTGCAGCTTCTTCCGGCCGGGCGCCGGTGGCCGCAAACCGCCGTCATCGCCTTTGAACAGCGTACCCGGCATAGCCACTTGTTCATGGAATTTGTCTTTACGGCCGAATCCGGTGGCGATAACGGTCACAAAAATTTCGTCATCGAGATTGTTATCGATAACCGCGCCGAATATGATATTGGCATCCCCGCCGACCGCCGCGTAAACCGCTTCCATGGAATCGTTGACATTCATGATAGTCATGTTCTTGCCGCCGGTGATATTGACCAGTACGCCCCGCGCGCCGGAGATATCGATATCTTCCAGAAGCGGTGAGCTGATCGCCATCTTGGCGGCCAGTTCGGCGCCGCTTTCGCCGCAGCCGAAACCGGTACCCATCAAAGCCTCGCCCCTTTCCGACATGACCGTTTTAACATCGGCAAAATCCAGATTGATAAGACCATGACGGGTTATCAAATCGGCGATTCCCTTGGTGGCCGAATATAATATCTCATCGGCTTTACGGAATGATTCGGTGAACGGCGTACCCGGATCGAGAATTTGCAGAAGCCGCTGGTTGGGAATCACGATCAGGGTATCAACGCACTGACGTAATCTTTCGATTCCGGCTTCGGCTTTTTTCATTCTTTGCGAACCTTCGAAATGGAAAGGTCTCGTGACGATGCCAACCGTCAACGCGCCCAAATCGTGAGCGCATTTCGAGACCACGGGAATAGCCCCCGTGCCGGTGCCGCCGCCCATGCCACAAGTCACGAAAACCATGTCAGCGCCACTGACTGCTTTCTTGATACAATCAAGGTCTTCCTCGGCGGCTAACTGACCGACTTCCGGGTTGGCGCCCGCGCCCAAACCCTTGGTGAGCTTCTTACCGATCTGGACAATGGTTTCAGCTTTATTGAAGTCTAACGCCTGGCTGTCGGTATTGACTGAAATGAATTTCACGCCGACCAGTCCGGACTCGATCATGCGGTTGATAGCATTCCCGCCGGCTCCGCCGACGCCGACCACTTTCATCTTCGCGTAGGTTTCGCTTTCAACATCATACTCGATCACGGTCACATCCCTCCTACTTCTCATCCGAGAAGTTTAAAAATATTCTGAAAATATACTTTTTATTCGTTCGACAAATTTGGGTCCGCGCTTTTTGCCGTGTTTGCCGGTCAAAGATTGTTCGCTCAGAATACCATAGCGAACAAGGCCAATCGCCACGGCGCAATCGGGTCCGATTATTTCATCGCGGCCTTCCACTGTACATTGCGGTCCGGCCAGCTTGGCGGGCAGATTGAATATCTGCTCGGCCAACTCCGGAATACCCTCAAGCTGTGACGCGCCGCCGGTTAAGACAACTCCTGAGGCCAGAGATTCGGCGATATTCGCTTTTTTCAATTCCCTGGCGACCAGTGAGAAAATCTCTTCGGCCCGCGGCTCGACAATCGCCGCCAGCACGGAGCGCGAAACCTCTTTTGATTCACGCCCACCGACACCGGGGACTAATATCATCTCATTAGACTCAACCATCGATGAGAAAGCCGAGCCATGCAAGCATTTAATTCTTTCGGCTTGCTCCAGCGGCGTGCGAAGTCCGATAGCTATATCGTTAGTGACATTTTTTCCGCCGATACCAAGTACCGCCGTATGCTTGATTGAACCATCCAGGAAAGCCGCGATATCGGTCGTGCCCGCGCCCATATCGATAAGCACGCAGCCTAATTCTCTTTCATCCGAATCCAATACCGCGTAGGCGGCGGCAAACGGCCCCAGCACCAGTTCCTCGACCGCCAGATTAGCTTTCTCGATCGCCTTGATAATATTGGCTACCGAGGCGGTCGAACCGGTGACGATATGAACATTGACCTCCAGCCTCATACCCGACATACCCACGGGGTCGGTTACGCCGGTTTGATCATCAACCGTGAATTCCTGCGGTAAAACGTGGATTATCTCACGGTCGGCCGGGATAGCCACGGCCCGGGCGGCTTCTATCACCCTTTCGACATCGGAGTGACTGATCTCCGATGTGCCTTTGCCAACGGCTATCACCCCGCGGCTGTTGATACTCTTTATATGCTCACCGGCGATGCCGGCATAGACTGAACTTATCTTGCATCCGGACACCATCTCGGCGTCGGCGACGGCGTTATGAATCGAGCTGACGACTTTTTCCAGATCGACAACCACGCCGCGTTTCAAACCCTCCGCCGGCGCGCGGCCGATACCCAGAATCGTAAACCCGCCATCCTCAGCCGGCCTGGCCACCGCGACCGTAACTTTCGTGCTACCTATATCTAAACCGACAATGTAATTTTCTTTAGCCATCTCAAACCCCGTTTTTAACCACTATTTTTCCGGTTGTCATGTCAAAAGAACCGGAATTGCCTAATATCCCCGCGCTGTCAAGAGTCACTAACCTTGCCAAAGATTCGGGATAATTTCGCAATGGCAAAAGCACTTTGACGCCGCCCGGATCAAAGATTAATTCAACTCTATCCGAATCGAGAAAATGGATTTCCGACAGTCTGCCGGATAAATTTTTAGAGGATATTTTCATATTATCGTAAAGCTCCAATGAATAGCAGAGCTTGATATCGTTCTGATAATTCTGGCTTCGCATATCGGAAAGCCCGGTCACTACCGGCAAGAATTCTTTCGGACTGCCGATATCGACCAGTTTCAAAGCCCTGGTCAAGCCATAGATTTTGTTTTTCTTGACAAACAAAACTACTTCTTCGGGTTCCATTCGTATTTCAACCGATGACGGTAATTTTCGTTTGACCTTGACCGATTCGACTCCCGGCATCCGTAAAAGCGCGTCCCCCGCCCGGACCAAATCCTGAACGAATATCGATTCGCCGATTTTCAAACGCGAGGTAGCAAGCGCTTGTTTTTGTTCGATATTATCCGGGCAATTGATATTGACATCTGATAAACAAAACCAGGAAATATCTCCTAATTTTATGAATACATAACGACCGGCGGTTACAGCCAGGCCTACTATTAATATCGCGCCAATTAGTCGTTTCACTTTTTCAATTCCTTCAAGATTAATGGCGATAAACGGTATATATCGCCTGCTCCGATAACTACGACCAAATCTCCGCTCTTTAATTCGGTTTTGAGTACGCCGGGGATTTCATCCTTATTTTCGATGAATCTGACATTTTTATGGCCTGATTTTAAAGCCGCTTCGGCTACCATCTGCCCGGAAACGCCCTCAATGGGTTTTTCCCTCGATGGAAATATCTGGGTAATTATCAGCAAATCCGAATCGAAAAAGGAGGCGCCGAATTCGTTATAAAAAGTTTTCGTTCGTGAATAAAGATGCGGTTGAAACACGACGACTATCCTGCCCTCGAAACTCTGTCTGACACCCTGCAGGGTAGCCTTAACTTCGGTTGGGTGATGCGCATAATCATCGTACACCTTGATGCCATCCACTTGCCCCGCCAATTCAAGCCGTCTGCCCACGCCGGTGAAAGTCGCACAGGCGGCGGCGGCTTTATCGAACGGTATTTCCAAATCTATAGCGACAGCCAAAGCGGCCAATGAATTCAATACATTGTGCTTGCCCAATAAAGGAATTTTCACTTCGCCATGCACTTTGCCGTTACTGCGGCAGGTATAACGCGCCCCATCGACCGAATAGGTAATGTCGGTGGCGTACAGATCGGCGTGACGGGAAAAGCCATATGAGATACCGGGACGTTTGAAACGCGCCCTTACCTGCTGAAGGCCGGGATCATCAAGACAATAAACGATACTGCCATAAAAAGGCACACGTGAGGCAAATTCAACAAAACAGTCATTGAGATCATCGAGATCCGTATAACATTCCATGTGCTCCGGTTCTATCGAGGTTATAACAGCTATAGTAGGATAAAACCGCAGAAGCGATCTATCGAACTCATCGGCTTCGACAACCATGTAATCGCCCTTACCGACATAAGCGTTGGTGCCGACACCCAGCACCCGTCCGCCAACTATGACTGTCGGGTCAAAACCGACCGAGCTTAAAACATGGCCGATAAGCGAGGTGGTAGTGGTCTTGCCATGAGTACCGGCAACGGCTATGGAAAATTTCATTTTCATTAATTCGGACAGCATTTCGGCGCGGGCAATGGCCGGGATTTTTTTACCGGCGGCCGCTATCAGCTCGGGGTTATCGCGGGTTACGGCGGATGAATACACTACCACATCGGCATCCTGGATATTCTCTCCCTCATGCTTATACTTGATATCTATGCCTAAATTCTGAAGGTATTCAGTAACCTCGGTTTTCTTCAAATCGGAACCGCTGATTTTATAACCGAGATTAAAAAGGACCTCGGCGATGCCGCACATACCGGTTCCCCCGATACCGACGAAATGAAGTTTCTTTATTCTTTTGAATTTCATATCAGTTTTATTATCTCCTCGGTGATAGCTTCCGTACCCTTATAATTACCCAGCAACCGCGATTTTTCCGACAATTTCGACCGCCGGGAACTATCGGCTATCAGACCGGTTAGCGTTTCAATAAACACGTCTGACTTAAGTTTAGAATCAGCGATAACCTCGACCGCGCCCCGTGCTTTTAAATCGAGAGCGTTTTTCATCTGATGATCTCCGGTAGCGTGAGGAAATGGGACTAACAGCGCCGGCAATCCCAGCGCCAATATTTCCGATAAGGTCATCGCCCCGGCCCGGCATAGCACCAGGTCAGCTACGGCATAGGCTTTAGGCATGTTGTCGATAAATGACAGAATCACACCGGCAAATTTGATATTTTTCAATTGATTGATTACTTGATTGTTTTTATCCTGACCGGTTTGCCAGAGGACTTGCCAATCATCCGGCAAATGGCCGGCTTTAATAAAGTTGGTTACCGCTTCATTGACAGATTTCGCCCCACGGCTGCCGCCGGTAATAAAGAGGACCTTCTTTTTGGGTTCCAAACCAAATTCCTGTATAAATCCATTGCCTTTAGCCAGGAACAGGTCATTGCGAAGCGGATTGCCGGTGACAATCGTGTTGCGTATGCCCTGGAAATATTTATTCGACCCTTCAAACGCCAGACAAATCCGGTCGGCGAACCTGGCTAAAAACCGTGTAGCCAAACCGGGGAACACATTTTGTTCCTGAATTAGAATTCTGGCGCGTCGTCTTTTACCGGCCAGTACTACCGGCGCCGACAGATAACCGCCGGTACCGATAACGATTTCCGGGCCGAAACCACGGACGACTTTATCGGCTTGGGCAAAGGCGCGCATTATTTTTTTCGAAAAATCAAACATGCCGAAGAAATGCTGGCTGCTTCCATCTGCCGGGCTG
>CAZFSN010000007.1:0-23336 GCA_964521815.1 uncultured Ignavibacteria bacterium
GTTCTGTGATAATCCTGTTGTAACCGGAACCAAGATTATTCCGACTTCATCTACGGAATAAAACACTAATTCGCTTTTGGCCGCTCGTCTTTTGGCGAGCGGCCTATTTTTATGGCTAAGAAAAAGAAAATATGATATGGGTGCGGGGGCATTAAAAAATGAAATAATATCATAAAAAATATTTAAAAATGTAAAATTGTGCTTTCATAATGTTGAAAATGTATTATATTGTGATAGCAAGATGTTGGAGTTTGCGGAAATGGGAGTAGTTGGTTGATATTAAGACAAAGAAAAAATTTCGGGCATTTTGGAAAACGTGACTTTATTTATAGCGAGTTAAATAACCATACCGGAGATCGTGTTCCTTTATTTTTAATTATATTGGCATTTATTTTTTCGACGGTTTTACTTTATTCAAAAACTGCTATGGATGATATCTCTCATTTTACGGATATCGGCGACATAGCCGTGACTATATCTAATTATGGCGTATATGGAACGGCTTTCCAGATTGAGGGGCAGCCCTCATGTGAATATCCTATCGGTTCGCATATCGAGCACATGTGGATGGGAGGGCTGTGGTTTGGCGGCGAACAGGCCGGTCAACGGAAAGTAACTACCGGGGCTATCGATGCCTACCCCAGCGCCGGCGCTTCCGAAGGATTTGAATTCACGACTCAGGATACCGGCAACGTGATCTTTCAAATCGTTGAAAGATCGAGTTTGACCAGTTCCAGGTTCTATCGTCCTGACGCGGTCAGTCATCAGGATTTCGTCTGCGATTTCAGCGATTCAGCCGACTATGTGATTGACGAAAACGGCGGTCATATAGAGATACCCAATCACGACCCATTCGGCATAGATGTCCATCAGGAAACGTATGCCTGGAGTCTGCCTTTCGCGGACGCCTTTGTGATATTCAGTTTCGATATAACCAATAAAAGCCATTTGCCAATCGAGAATGTCTGGGTAGGATTTTGGTATGAACCATCTATAGGCAATACTGATGTTACGCCCTATAGCGGCCCTAACCGCAGTTGGAATTGGTATGATGACGCTTGCAATATGATCGACTCTATGGCTTTGGGGTACAAGTTCGATCGTGACGGTGATGACGGGTTTGCCGAAAGCTATGTCTGCTGCCGGGTTCTGGGCAGCACTCCGGCGTTTTTCAGGGATGAATTCGGAAACCGGGTTTTGTATGCTTCTTCATCCGCCTTCAAATATAATATCTGGAAATGGGGCAACCAGCAGGATCCAATATTTTCCTCGCCGCAAAGTGATAATCAACGCTACATCAGGCTGTCGACCGGGCTTAACGATTATCCCGTATCGAACTGGCCGCCCGCGGCTTTCGCCGCCAGTAATTGGACTATGCTAATCTCCACCGGTCCGTTCCCGACATTACAGCCGGACTCCACTATGCAAATAGTGTTCGCCCTGGTTTGCGGCAAAAAATATGGACCAGATCCAATGAGCGATGACACGGAGCTTTCTAAAACCAATTTGATTAATAATGCCAGATGGGCCAAGATAGCCTATGATGGCGAAGATAAAAACGGTAACGGTATTTTAGACCAGGGCGAAGATTTGCCGGGTCCCAATGGCGAACCGCCAAACGGTAAAATAGATCGGTATATTTTACCCTCGGCGCCGCCCCCGCCGTTGATGAAACTGGTGGCTTCGGATAATACGGTGGATATATACTGGAATAATTCGCCTGAAGACTATGTCGATCCCGTCCTTGGCCGGCAGGATTTCGAGGGCTACAGAATATATCGGGCTCGTCTCACGCAGGATAATCAAAACAAGGGCCTCAGGGATTTGCTCGAGCTTATCGGTCAGTTCGATAGAGTCGATTCGATCGGGTACAATACCGGACTCGGATATATAAGATTACCGGAACCGGTGATAATAGACGGAGATACGATGTATTATAAATTTTCGAACAACGACCTGCTCAATGGTTGGCAATACATTTTCTCAGTCAGTTCTTTTGATACCGGCGATCCGAATAATAATCTCGAAAGTCTGGAATCCAGCCCGCTTCTTAATTATCAACGCATATTGCCCGGGCCGCAAGTTAAGCCGGCGGCCAAAGTCGGAGTGTTTCCCAATCCTTATAGGGCCTATTCGGCCTGGGACGGCCGAGGCAATGACGGCCCCAAAGAACGTGAAAGAATGATTCATTTCTATAACCTTCCCGATAAGTGCACTATCGCTATATATACGCTGGCCGGAGAGGTTGTTGACAAGATATATCATGATGCCGCCACTTACGATGGTTCGGATATAGCCTGGTATCAGGACTATGCCGGCAGCAACACCGTATTTTCCGGCGGACTACATAGCTGGGATGTAGTTTCTGAAGCCGACCAGGCGTTGGCGACAGGAATGTATTTATATACAGTTGAGGATGAAGCAACAGGTGATGTTCAAAAAGGCAAATTCGTTGTTATTAAATGAAAGGATGTGTAACATGAAGAAGGCTATAGTATTAGCGTCGCTTTTAGTACTGCTTATGGCGGCCATGGTTTTCGCCCAGTATCCGACGCTATCAATCAGGGAGATACAGGAAGTCCCAATTGGTGAAGACAGTTCCCATTATGCAGGCGATACGGTGCATGTTGGCGGTGTTGTTACAGCCGGCACGGGTTTGTATTATGCCGGCACGGGTGTATCGTTCTACATGGAAATGCCTGAAGGCGGGCCGTTTTCAGGTATTATGGCCTATAATCCGGATAATGCATTTCCGGATTTAATTCCCGGCGATTCAATATCGGTTAACGCCCTGGTCAGCGAGTATGTCTACCCGGCTGATCCGCCTTATACTTCAAATATGACTGAGTTATTTATCGTCCCCGGTAGCTTTATCTTCCACTCATTTGGCAACCCGGAACCCGAACCGGTAGTCATAACGGCGGCGGTTATCGACACTAGTGGTGGAGTGGGCATAGTTGATTCATTGGGCGAGCAATATGAGGGAGTTTATGTCAGACTATATGAAGTGACGGTAGATTCTGTCATTGCTTACGCAACCACTGCCACTTGGGTGTGTCATGATACAACCGGCCATGAGTTTATGGTCCGCGATGCCTCCGACTCAATCTCCTATTTGCCCACGGTCGGAACCCAGTTTTCGTATGTGAACGGCGTTATTTATCATCGTTTTGATAACTACAACGTTCAACCGCGTTACATGAGAGATATTCAGTTCGAATCGGGAGCCCCGGTTATAGGCAATGTAGGGCATACGCCGGAATTTCCATTTAGCGACGACACGGTTACGATATCGGCTAATGTTTTTGATGATGTCTCAGTTTCTGAGGTCAGATTGTTCTACAGGTTGAACCTGGGCAATTGGGCTTCTGTTCGCATGACAGCAGGTCAAAATAATAATTATCATTCCACTTTGCCCGCCCTGCCCACCGGTACTCGTGTTGATTATTATATCCAGGCCGAAGACAATGAAGGCAATATCAGTAAGGAACCCTTAGAAGCCCCATTTAATTTCCATACCTATAGAGTTCTATCGCCGACGGTGATGACAATAGCTCAGGCCAAAGTCGATATTGATAACGATTTCAGACCAGACTTAATTGACCAGGCGGTAACCTTAACCGGTATCGCGATCAGCTATAATTACTCTACCAGCCAAACCGATTTCTTTATGCAAGACGGTACTGCCGGTATAGACGTATTCATGTCCGGGACCATGGTCAATATAAATATGGGCGATTCGATCAGCGCTTCAGGCATTATCGATCAATATAACGGTAAAACAGAACTGGCGATTTACAACGTTAATAGAATTCATAACTTTGGCGGCGGCCATCATTTGGATACGCTCGCGCTGAGCTGCGACCAACTGGGCGAGGGGGTTGGAGAACAATATGAAGGCCGACTGATAAGGCTTAGATGTTTGACGATTACGCCCGATCCCAATCCCTGGCCTAGTCTTGGTGTTTCGGCGACAATGACAATTTCCGATGGGAGCGGCGATGTAATGCTGCGGATAGATGCCAGTACTAATATTCCGGGACAGAATCAACCGCCGACGCCGCCCAATACTCATGTAAATATAGTGGGATGTTTAGGGCAATACAGTTACAATAACCCTCCGGATGACGGCTATCAACTTATGCCAAGACAGTATTCTGATTTCAGAGATACTATTTGTCAAGTTGGGATTGACGAGTCAGATAATTTGCCGCTGACTACAAGCTTAAGCCAGAATTATCCTAATCCATTTAACGCAACCACGCAGATAATGTACAATCTTGCTGAACGCGGTGATGTTAGTTTGACTATTTATGATATATTAGGAAGAAAAGTATTTGAGCATAATCAAGCCGATGTCAAAGTCGGCGAGCATTCCTTGATCTGGGAGGGCATAGATAACGGCGGTAAACCGGTGGCGACCGGTGTTTATTTCTACCGTCTCAAGGTGGGAGATTTTAGCGACACCAGACAAATGTTGTTGCTGAAGTAGTTATTGCGGAAGGCAATAGTTTAAATTGAAAAAAATAGTAGCGGCAGCTATGATAGCTGCCCTATGTTTGCTGGCTTGTTCGGGAAAAAAGCCGTCTAATCCTATTCCGAACAAACCGCCGGAAACACATCTGTTTTTGGTGATGGGTGACAGCCTGGGGGTGGCCGATACCACCGCCCGGCCGGACACCTCTGTCAGCACGCTGGTTTTGCACTGGTATGGTGATGATTCAGACGGCGAAGTAATCGGTTACCAGTGGGCCTGGGATGATACATCATCTGATACGGCCTGGACTTATACCGATCAGGTTTTTGATACATTCTATGTTAAAATCCGCGAGCCGTTTCGGTTTTTTACATTTTATGTAAGATCTATAGACAGCGATTCGGCGCTTGATCCTACTCCGGCTTTTATAACATTTCCGATAATCAATTCGCCGCCCTCGATACGGTTGCCGGTAGCGTTAGTCAATGATTATTCGGCTGAACACAGTACCACTTTTGGCTATCAGACAATTACCTGGTCTTCAAGCGATCCCGACGGCGATGAAACGATCTCCGGATACGAAATAGCCCTGGCCGATTCATCTTTCCATTGGAACCCGGATACGACTATTAATGATACAATCAGGTTTGCCGATCTCGATTGGGAGATTGTTCTTGATTCTTTGACTTTCAGCTTTACTTTCATGGATCTGGAGCCCGGTTGTTACCGCATGTTCCTGCGGTGCTTTGATATCACGGGGTCTCGCAGCGACGTGGTCTATTATCCCGAAACCACCGGTGTCTGGCAAGTTATTGAAGCCCATGGCGATATACTATACATCGATGATAACGCCTATTACACTTCCAACGATACTCTATATACGCATTTTCTGGACTCGCTTGGCCTTGACTATACGGCGTTAAGTTTTATCCAGAGACCTTTCTATTACGCTCAGGATTTCGCGTTAGGGCTTGATGAATTTAATATTCTTATTTACAACGCGGGAGAGACGAGGCATCTTCGCGAAGCCGGCCCGGTGCTGGCCAATTTTGTTAATTCCGGCGGCCATCTTATGATTAACTCCGTCTCTTCCACCACTGACACGATGAGTTATTCGTTTATGCCTATCGATTCAATATACGACGATTATGTTTTTCGGCCATTTCGGTTTGTTCAGCCCGATAGTCAGGATCATTTGGATGGTTATCCTGTCAGGTTAGAGACTTCACAGGTCGGGTCATTTTCAAAAGTCTTTGGTTTCGCGCCGAAAGTCCCGGACGGCATAAATGGCTCAGGGTATAAAGTCCTTTATACAATCGAGGCGACTGTGGGTGATCCCGCCAGCATCGGCGATACCGTAGCGGTACGTTTTCCGTATAATCCTGACGTTGACATACAAGAACCGGCCAAAGTCATATTTTTCTCGTTTCCTGTGTTCGATTGTAATGTCAATCACGGTTTTGCTGAAATATATTCACATATTTTATTAAACGAGTTTACCGATGAATAGAAAATTGTTGTTAAAAATCGTTCTGTTATCGGTCAGCCTGGCCCTGTCATTCGGCTATGCCCAATCGGCGGTGATTAAAGGTGTTATCACTGACACAAAAAGTGGCGAATCTCTGCCCGGTGTCACTGTCATGGCCAAGGGCACTTATTATGGCGCCGCGACCAATATCGAGGGTAAGTACAAAATTACCGATATTAAAGGCGGCACCTATAATATCGAGGTAAAATTAATAGGCTATCAACCGATTTTGCAAACCGGTGTCAAGGTTGAGGAAAACGATACACTGACCCTGGATTACAAATTATCGGAATCCGCGCTGGCCGTACCCGATATAGTGGTTGTCGGTGAAGCTCCATTGATGGATATCGAGCAGACTGAAAGCAAAACCACGCTCAGTTCCGCCCAGATAGACCAGTTGGTGGTGGAAGATGTTACCGACTTGATTAAAAACCAGGCGGGCGTTGTCGCGACCGGCAATGATATTCATATCCGCGGCGGCCGTTCTTACGAAAATTCGTATCTCGTCGACGGCATATCGATTCAGGATCCATACACCGGCGGTACCGCCGGCTTGAGTGTCACGGCCGGGGCGATCGAAGAATTCGAGGTTTTAACCGGCGGCTTTAATGCTGAGTACGGTCAGGCGATGTCGGGAGTTATTCAGGTAAAAACCAAAGAGGGTTCGGTTGAACATTATTCCGGCCGATTGTCTTACAAAACCGATGATTTCGGCATGTTCAAATCATCCGATTTCAATACAGATGTAGTCGAAATGCAGCTTTCCGGGCCGATACTATTCTCAAAAAAAACGTCTTTTTTCCTGTCCGGTTATTCCAATTTGTCCGATACTTACCTGCCGCATACTCATGAATTATACTCGTCGCTTTTCGGCAAATCCAAGTGGGCGCCGCGGGAATCCAATCAATATTCGACTCTGTTCAAGCTGACTCATCGTTTCAGCCCGACATTGAAAATCACCGGCACAGCCACGGGTTCGGCCGAGATCAATCAGGGCTATAATTCAAATGATTTTGAAAATCCCAACCCGGATTTTGATTCGTATCCTTATCAGTTCCAGCATATTCTGCAAAATTACAACACCAGCACCAGGGTTTCCAATCAGCAATCTCTGATGGTCGGCCATACACTTTCGCCGCGCTTTTTCTATGAACTCAGACTGTCGCGCTTTTTTACCCAGAATCGTTCATCGGTAAAAGATAAAATGTGGTACGATAACCACGAGCAGCCTATAGATATTCTCCCGATCAATTATATTTATGTCCCCGATTACAATCCTTATGACGGCATCGATAATTCACATTATGAAATTACTACCGGCGATGGTTTCTACGATTATGGCGATGGGGAAGAGTGGAAAGATTATTATTTCGAGCAATACACGTTCAAACTCGATGGCAATCTCAGTATCGGATCGAAGCATGTGACCAAGGCCGGGCTGGAGACGAACGTTCAGGAAATACAGATGGTCGATATCAATAAGCCCGGAGTTGGAAGGACCGGCCTGGGGCTTGATCATGATATCTATAAAGTCTATCCCAACACCGGTTCCGTCTACGTTCAGGACAAAATCACCACCCTCGGTCTTATCGTCAACCTTGGTTTGCGCTACGATTGGTGGTTCCCCGGCGATTATATCGACAAACTGGTCATAGACGAACAATCGGAAATCATCTCGGATAATTTAAGAGCGTCATATATTAATGACACCTTCGATTTGTTCGGGCATCGCGGCAAGAGCCATCTATCGCCGCGGCTCGGTATTTCGCATCCCGTTCTGGACAATGTCATGTTATTTTATTCATACGGTCATTTCTCGAAACTGCCGCAGCCGCAAAGGGTGTACGCCAAACTGTCGTCGCTGGGAACCAGCTCATCATATCCGCTTTTCGGTAATCCGAATCTCAATCCCGAGACTACGGTTTCCTATGAACTGGGCTTGCGCTATGAGGTCACCACCAACGACGTGCTGTCTGTTACGACTTATTACAGAGATATATTCGATTACATAGCCGCTTTCAGTATCACCCAGGGCGGTCGTTTCTCCAATCAGAATTTCCAGATGTATTTCAATCTCGATTACGCGCGGTCCAGGGGTGTTGAAATTGAATATAAGAAACGGGCGAGCAAGCTTCTCAATCTTATCTTTCAGGCTTCATACTCGGTTGCTACCGGCAAGAGTTCCTCTCCCAAGGATGAACTTCTGGTGGCCAGAGGCGAACTCGAGGAAAAATCGATTAAAGAGAATTATCTTTCGTGGGACAGGCCTATAAGGCTTTCCGCCGATGCTTCATTCTTTGCCAACAAAGGCGAGCACTACAGACTATTCGGATTGACTTTGCCGGACAATTGGAATTTCTACCTGCGCTTCTTCTGGCAGTCCGGGAAAAGATATACGACCTACACGCGAATCGAAAAAATAGGCCAGGAACCGGAATACATCAAAAACGATCAGGATCCTTACAGCAAAACCGCCATATCCTGGCGCTGGATCGATCTTAGCCTGAAAAAACATTTTGAATTTAGCGGCTTCCGTTATTCGCTATTCCTGGAGGTTACCAACCTGACTAATTATCACAATTCAAAAATAATCAATCCGTTAACCGGCCGCGCCTATGAGTATGGCGATGAAGTATTACCCAGTTGGAATAATCCGCTCAGCCCTGATCTCAACCCGACTTATCCCACTCCTTTCGATCCGGCCCGCTATTTGCAACCTAGAAATATAAAATTGGGGATATTAATATCATGGTAAGCAAAATTTTAAGAATATGGCTTCCGGCCCTGATTTTGGTATTCAATTCGACCGCGTTCGGCTGGAATATATTTCCCAGTTTGGGCGGGGAAAGATCGGGCACTTCGGTAATGACTTTTCTGAAAATAGGCGTCGGCGCCAGGGCGGCCTCGCTGGCGGGTGCCTATACTGCCACCGCTACGGATGTGTTCGCGCTCTATCACAATCCGGCCGGTATAGCGTTTAACGATAAGGACAATTTCGGTTTCGCCTATCGTCAATGGGTGGTCGATTTCAAGCACAGCTTTTTCGGAGTAACACGACATATCGATGACTCAAACGTACTGGGCGCGTTTTTGATTACGCTGGGTACCGACTCGTTTGAAATTACCGATGAGTATCATCCTCTGGGTACGGGTAATATGTTCGACTATTCGGATTTTGCCGCCGGGCTGACTTACGCTATCAGATTGACTGATTATTTTTCGTTTGGTATAAATTTTAAGTACGCCCAGGAAAACCTCGGCGATTTGAAGATGCGGGCGGGTTTAATCGATCTGGGCACTCTGTATCAAACCGATTTCTACGGTACCCGGTTCGCGATTAACATGTCGAATTTCGGGGGCCGAATTAAGCCGAGCGGCTCTTATCGATACAAGACCGTCTCCGGGGAGTGGATAGAAAAAAATTATCAATCATTTTCATCGCCGACCGTCTTCAAAATATCGGCGGCCTTTGATCCTCTGGCATCGGGCGATAACAAGCTGACCTGGATGACGCAACTGAATCACCCCACCGATAACGCGGAAAATATCGCTATGGGCATGGAATACTCTTACCAGGGGATGTTTTTCCTGAGGGGCGGGTATTTGGTTAATTCGACGGCGGAGAATTTCTCGGTCGGCGCGGGAATCAAATTCGATATTAACCGGTTTGACGGCGCGTTTGATTTCGCCTATACCGATATGAAGGAGTTGGGCGGCACTAATGTTTTCTCAATCGTACTGGGGTTCTAGGATTATGATATTCAGGTTTTTAATGATAACGTTGGCGGCAGCGGCTCTGATTGCCGTTTTATTTTCTTGCGGTGAAAAAATTACCCGACCGGAGGAAATTACTTTTAAAAGCGCGACCGTTTATGTTGACAAGGTTGTGCTATGGGGTTTCGATGCCGATACCCAGGAATACGAACAACTTCTGGAAAACGGGAATATGGAGCTGTGGGCTGAGAGTGATAGCCTGGGCGTAGGTCCGCCTATCGGGTGGAGTAATGAAACCGATGGCATGACCAGCAATAGAGAAGATGAAAATGTATACTCTGATAGTTTTAGCGTCAGGCTAACCTGGACATCGACTGATGATCAGGTCTTTTTATCAGATCCTCTGACCGTGGTCGAAGGCGATGCCTATACGTGCAGCTTATATGTATTCGATAATGATAAAGGCGGCCGGGCGCAACTATGTTATTACTGGGGAAACGGGACTGTAAAAAACGGTGGATTCTCGGAAAACTCGGCGGCCTGGCAAATCATGACTATGACCGAAAGCGCGCCTTCGGAAGTTACCTCTTTAAGAATCGGAATCAAGCTTTCAGACATCATTGAAGGTTTAAGCGATACCACTTATCTGCAGCTAAATCCGCCCTGGGATAGTGATCACGGCTATAGTTTTTCCAATCCGGGCAAGTTGATTGTCGGACTGGATACTTATATATATGTCTGCGATACCGGCAATGACAGGATTGTCCGTCTGGACGCCGCCGGTACTGTCCATAGTACTTATGCCGTACCTCATCCAATAGGCATAACCCAGGATGAACTGCTGCGCTTGATAGTAGTCAATGGCACGCGGGATATCTATAAAATAGATACATATCCATCCAGAGACGGCAATTGGACGATTAGCTATTCCGCCGAATCCGAAGATTGGGGCTTTTTAAGCGAGAATGATGTTTTCGTGGATGTGACCTGTGTTCCAGGCGGTACCAGTAAAATCTATTTCGCCGCCGTCAAGGATACGCTTCTTGACCAGACCGGCCAGGTATATTTATTCTCCAACGATCCAGATACGAATTTGACCGATAATGAGGATATTCTTGCTCCGGAGGATTTCCCGGTCGGTGGCGATGATCCCAACGCCCCGGATACGGCTCATAATCCGGTAGTTCAGTACGGCACCGGCGTCGGCTATTCCGATCATCCCAACGGGATTTCGGCATTCACGAGAAATAGCAAGCTCTATTTATTGACCACGCAGGATTCATCGAGTTTCAAAACCCAGGTTCTTGAGTGGTACATGAATTCTTATTATCATGTAGCCTTTTTCCAGCCGGCGATTTTACCGGGCGGTGGAACGGACCTCTATTCCGATACCCTTAATCTGGTGCCTTTGGCGGCTACGGCGGATGTTTCCGGCAATTTATTCGTGGTCTGCAAACCGGACACTTTGAACAAACCTTACAATCTTACGATCAGCGCCTATAAATTCGATCCGTTGGGCCGTCTTAAAGAAGCCTGGGGGCCGTTTGGAAACGCTACCGGCGAAATGAATTTTCCACGCGGTATCGCCTACGATAATTTCGCCGACCGCCGAACCGTTTATATTTCTGATAGCGGTAACGATCGTATCTTGCGGTTTAAGCTTTCGACTGATATAGAAAATTAAAGATACTGCACAAGCTTATGCCCGGCTTTTTATCCAAAGGCCGGGCTTAATTATTTTGCATCGCGAAACAGCGTTTCGCCGCAAGAACGAAAAAGGCTGGAAAGCAATATTTTTGTGATCGCAAATATTTTAGTGATTTGCCTTTTAAACTGAATCCAATATAAAAAGAGTTACGTATCGATATAAAGATTTTTGTGGCGTTGCTGTTGAGATTTCAGGTACGTAATCAGGCAATCGTTTGAAATCAAAAAGAATAATGATAATAAAATCGATAATAAGGATAAAACGAAATCACAGGAGAAAGAAGTGAAAAAGAATCTTGCAGCTACGCTTATCATTTTATTGTGTGGAATTTTGTTTACTGCATCCTGTCAGGAGAAGAAAGTCATGTCGGCAACAGTACCGATAATTCTCGATCATAACCGCATGCTGGTCGATGCCGAAATTCAGCGCCCCGATGGTAGCTGGCGCATGGCTCGTCTGTGGGTCGATACCGGCAATCCCGATTTCTTTATCAGCGAAAGCCTGGCTATCGATCTGGGGCTCGAAATCCCGGCTAACAAAGAAAATTTCGAGGCGCCACCGCCGGCCGGAGTAAAAATCGGCGGCATGACGCTGGATTTCTCCGATGTGGTTTCGAATGTTATGATTCAGCCGAAATGGCTTTTCAGTACCATGCATAATGATGCCAATTTGCCCTCGACGGTTATGAAAAAATATCAAGTCGTTTTCGATTATCCCGCCGGGCAATTCACAATCGCCCAACCTGGTAGTATAGAACATCGAGGTACAAGGGTACCGCTTGATTTGAACCCGGTAACCGGTATCATTCAGATAGACGCGGTTATCGCCGGCGATAATTTCAGTTTCGCTATGGATAACGGCGCTTCGTACAGTTTTATCTCCGAGGATATAGTAACGCGATTCAATCATGAATATCCCGATTGGCCGCATGGCAACGGGGCGCTTGGCTGCGCGAATATCTGGGGATGGTGGCCGCAGGAGGCAACCTGGCCGGTTATGCGTCTGCCGGAATTAAGCTGGGGACAGGTGCATCTGGAAGATGTCGGCGTTGTGGGATTACCGAAGATTTTCGGCAATGTTGGCATCGAAACCTGGTATTCGAAAAAAACCGCCCGCCCGGTGGATGGCTTCTTAGGCCCAAACGCGTTTAAGGCGTTTCGAATCGAGATTGATTACCCTAATAAGATTGCTTATTTCGAGAAAGGCGCTGATTTCGACTCTCACGATATGGATATTGTCGGCCTCACAATTCGGCAAGAGCCGGACTTCAGCTACACCGTTGTCGGAGTCGCGGTCAGGGATGGAAAACCAGCCGTTGACGATGTACAGGCAGGCGATAAAATAATTCAAATAGGCGATCTGAAAACTACCGGCGCCACGATGGGTACAGTCATAGACGCGCTAAGAGGCAGGCCCGGAGATACCCGTCACCTTGTACTTGAACGGGACGGCCGGCAGTTTAGTATCGACGCGAAAGTCGAGCGGTTTCTTTAGTCGTTGCCCAAAATTATTATTGCGATTAATGAGTCAGCCTTACTGCCTGCGGATTGTTTATAAAACCCCCGATTGTCGGCAAATTAAAACAAAAAGTTCAGGCAGGTCGTAGCGAAGCGTGACCTGCCTGCCAATTTTCGTCAGGCCTCAAGATCTTGGCGATCACACCCTTTCGGGCACGACCTGACGACACCTTTGTATTCCTTTGGAATGAGCGAACAGATCAATCCGGCTGTTCGGTATCTTGTTTTACTTCGGCTATTGTTTCCACTTTAGGTATGTCATCGTAAAACTTCGCGAGACTTACCCAGATATATGGGAACAGCCACAAAAAGCCTATGCCCAGCGAAAGAATACACAGAAGCCCCCAACCGATAAAACGCAGTCCCAGACAGAAAAACTTCCACTTGTTGCCCCTCATCATATTCTTGCTTTTGGTGATAGCCTCCAGCGGCCCGATCGAATCGCTTTGGGATATTATGAAATAAGTCTGGGAATATGATATAGCGGCGATTATGCCGGGGACTATTAAAAGCAACATCCACAGCAGTACAAAAATACCTTGAAGTAAATATGCTCCCAAAGCTACGCCGAATTTATCAAAGCCGGTAAAAATTTGTGATAGTTTTGCTTCTTTCTGACGAGAAAGCGATATAGAGAATACTGCCACGCCCACCGTAAACGGACCACCGATAACTAATGAAACAAGCCAACCAATCAAAGGAATAAATTGAATGGGTATCATAATCAGCATATATACTACTAATGTGCCGATAGCCAGACCCCATTTACCTCGAAGCGCGTCTCGCGCCTGAGCCATTAGAACCCTGTTTTCAGTCATTGAAAGTGTGCTCATCATTGTTCCTTTCTTTTTTGGATTAGTGGCTAAGCACCCAAGCCAGGTAATTCAAGATAGATAAAGCAGCGACGGTTTATTTCTTGATGTAAAATCGCATTTGCCCGATGTGGTTAAAAATTCCCACGCGCAATGTTGTTCGTCTGCTCGGATTATATTATATATAAAGCAGGTTCTGCAAAGCAATAAAAAATATAAAGCTGATAGCTATGAAGTTAGACGATCTATTATTTGATCAGATTCAGCTTAATAACCGAGGAGTTACTGTCGGTTACCAGTTTAGCGAAATACATACCCGAAGGTAAACCGGCCGCGTCGAACGAAACCGAATAATGGCCGGCCGACAAATTTCGGTCGGTAAGCGTTTGAATATAGCGTCCCAGGCAATCGTAAATATCGATTCTTGCCAGTGTTTCATGATCCAGGCTAAACGCGATATTAGCCGAAGCGTTAAACGGATTAGGATAGCTTGTCAAACCGAAATCTGAAGGTAGTGGAGTTGTCTCATCTATGCCGGTTTGCAAAGCGGTGAACCGGGCCATCACCGGCCGATGATCGGAAATTACGGTCGAATAGCGGTTGTATTCATCATCCAGGCGAAGCGTGATTGTTTCGCCGTTTTCGCCATATTCACCCAGGGCGTCGGTGGTTGCCATAATGTGATCGATCAACGAATTATAAGAAGGGTACGAGGCCCAGTAAGGATTGCCTGCCAGCGGTAATGTCAGGAAATGATAATTTGTCGAATCCTGCAAAAGCGGCCAGAATACATTATTAGATTCGGGGTCATTAAGTTCATCGTTCCAATCGCCAACAACCAGCCAATCCTGATCGGGCAGGTATGGTACTATATCATCGAGGTAATCTTTCAGCAGTATCACTGCCTGACGGCGCCGATCCACGCTTTCTTCATCGCCAAGCGCCTTAAGATGCATCACGATAAGATAGAAACTGAATGTCCCGGTCGGCAAGTCGGCTTCAATAGTAAGCCTTATCGGTGGCCGGGGAAATTCATACCAATTGTTCCAGAATATCGGTTCCCAGGAGATCACGGAAATTTGATCGGTGCGATAAAGAATGCCGGTTTTTAACAGGCCCAGAGGGTTATTATCAGGTGAATAAAGACCGGCCCAGCCATCAAGTTGCGATACCAGGTTTTGAAAAGCCAGCGTATCGGTGATTTCCTCCATGGCTATTAAATCAAGATGCAAATCCCGTATCAGTATCGCTAGCGTATCGATCGTTCGCTGGCCTTGACGGGGGAAATCCCTGACATTCCAGGTGGCGATTTCGAATGTCTCCTCGGTACCCCGCGGCGATACCAGGGCATAGGCCGGGAACGCTTGAATGGTAAACAATGCAATGGCAATGAAAATAAGTAACCGCTTGTTCATACTATGTAAGATATATAAAAAATTAAAATAGTAAACAATTAATTCACCGTTTATCGAAAATAATCACTGTGTATTATTGTTGGGTTTAAAAGGATCAGAATATTATAGTTTGCTTTATGGCTCTGCTTTGGCGTAATCCTATATCTGTCAATAAATTAATTTAAGGACAGACGTTTTCATTTCCACGAAACCTCCCCCACCTTATTGGAGTTTAAAAATAATATAATTTAAAATGATCATAATTCGGAAACCTCGAAACTTTGATATTGGTTATCATTACTGTTATGGAAAAGGTAAATGTCAACTCAAACGATTTGGATCTGCGGATAACCCGTCAAAGGCAGGTAATTCTCGATGAGCTTAAGCGAGCCGATTCACATCTCACCGCCGATGAGATATTCGAGCGAGTCAGGCGAATAATCCCTCGTGTCAGTCTGGGCACGGTTTATCGCAATCTTGAAATCTTATATTCCCGCGGATTGATAAATAAACTTGAAACAACCGGCCACCAGAAGTTGTTTGAGGCTAATACCAATGATCATCATCACATGCATTGCGAAAAGTGCGGGAAAATATTGGATATCCCGGCCAAGTCGGTTAATTTCGATATTAAGTCTGTTAAAGCCGGTAAGGAATTTGAAGTCACAGGCTATCGGCTTGAACTGTTGGGTATTTGCGCGCAATGTAAAGAAGACGCCGGGCGTGTCCAAGACATGAAGAAAATTTCGGTTAAGCAGTAAATTTAATAATTGACCTGGATATTAGAACAGGGGAAAATATTTAGAAAATCGTAATTAAAAATCAAGTTGGAGGAAAAAGATGTCTACCAAAGAAATTCAGGAAAAAATTATCTCAAACATGAGACGCTGGCAAAAAATTGAAAACGCCTCAGTAGCCTCTACCGGGCAGATTATCGAAAAAACTGACAATCCAATTGTCCGCCTGGTGATGGAACTCATTCAGCGCGACTCTCAATTCCATTATCGGGTTCAGGCGATGATCGCCGACAGCCTCGAATCGAAAACGATCGCCTTAAGCCCGGATGAAGTCGGCGAGGTCTGGGACATGATCGAAAAGCATATAGAACTGGAAAAGAAAACAGTCGAGTTGGCCGAGGAAGCGCTTGGCGCCCTGAAAGGCAAAAAGATGTTGGTCCAGGAATATCTTCTGAATTATTTGCTGATCGACGAAAAGAAACACAATACCGTTTTGGAACGCCTGGAAGATATCAAGAAGGGCATGTATCCTTACGCGTAATTATAGAAAGAAGGTAAAAAAATGGCTGAACGAACAGGCATAATTTTCATGGGCGGCAAACCCATAACGCTTATCGGTAATGAAATCAAAGTCGGGGATACTGCCCCGGATTTCGAGACGCTGAACGCGAAGCTCGAACCGGTAAAGCTGTCATCGTTTAAAGGCAAGGTGGTAATCATTTCCACTGTAACATCGCTTGATACTCAAGTTTGCGACCTTGAAACCAAGCATTTCAATGATGAGGCGAGAAAGTTGGGCGATGATGTTGTGTTCTTAACTGTCAGTATGGATTTGCCGTTTGCCCAGAAACGATGGGCTAGTGAGGCGAGTGCGGAAAATATCAATCTCGCCTCCGATCATCGGGATGCCTCGCTGGGGATGGCATATGGCGTGCTAATAAAGGGATTGCGCCTTCTGGCCAGAACTGTATTTATTATTGGCAAAGATGGCAAGGTAAAATACATTCAATATGTTAAAGAAAACGGCACGGAACCTGACTACAATGAAGTTCTGGCGGCAGTCAAAAAGGCCATTCAGACTTAGCTAGAATTTATTAGGCAAACCGGCTTCAGGAAAATAATTAAGGGGCAAGCCGGTTACAAACGGGTGATGGAAGTGAATAAGAGAATCGAACGAGATACACTGGGCGAAGTCGAAGTACCCGCCGGCGCTTATTATGGCGCTCAGACCCAAAGAGCGGTTGATAATTTCAAAGTCAGCAGCCTTCGGCTTCAACCCGATTTTGTCAGAGCGCAAGCGATAATCAAGCGGGCCGCCGCCATGGCTAACGCGGATGCCGATAAACTAAACAAAGACATTAGCCGGGCTATTATTGAAGCGACCGATGAAATACTGGATGGCAAATTCGCCGATCAGTTCGTGGTGGATGTGTTCCAGGCCGGGGCCGGTACATCCCAGAATATGAATATTAACGAAGTCCTGGCTAACCGGGCCAACGAGATTTTGGGCGGCAAGATCGGCGAGTACAAGCCGATTCATCCCAACGACCATGTTAATATGAGTCAATCGACCAACGATACGATCCACGCGGCTATACATATCGCGGCTTATATTGCAATACGGAAGCGCTTATTGCCCGCGATTGATAAGCTCGAAAAAGCTCTTCAGGTTAAAGCCGAGGAATTTGACAATGTTCTTAAAACCGGCCGAACCCATCTTCAAGATGCCGTCCCAATTCGTCTTGGTCAAGAATTCGGCGCGTATGCTTCAATGATGAGGAATAGCTACGAGCGAATCAACCGATCAAGTGAAAGCTTGCGGGAACTGGCGATCGGTGGAACAGCGGTAGGTACCGGCCTAAATGCCGCTCCTGACTACAAGGCCAACGTTACGAAATATATAAGCGAGGCAACCGGTTACAAATTTACGGTCGCCGCCAATATGTTCGAAGCCATGCAAAGCTTCGATTCAGTCGTGGATGTGACTGGAGCTTTGAGGGTATTGGCAACCGGCTTGAAGAAAATCGCCGATGATTTCCGGCTTTTGTCATCCGGACCGAGGGCGGGCCTGGCCGAGATTCAGCTTCCCGCGGTCCAGCCGGGTTCATCGATTATGCCCGGTAAGGTCAATCCGGTGATGGCGGAGATGCTGAACATGGTTTGCTTTCAGGTGATGGGTTGCGATACCACGATTGTCCAGGCGGCCCAGGCCGGTCAGCTTGAACTCAATGTGATGATGCCGGTTATCGCTTACAATCTGCTTCTGGAAATCGAGATCTTGGCCGGTGGTATAGAAAGTTTTGTCAACCGGGGCGTTGTTGGTATAAAGGCTAATATTGAAACGTGCCGCCGCTATGCTGAACGCAGTTCGGCGCTAGCTACCGCCCTGAATCCCGTAATAGGCTATAATAAGGCGGCTGAAATAGCCAAGGAGGCGCTACGGAAAGATGTAACTATAAGAGAATTAGTAAGTTCCAAGAATATTATCGATGAAAACAAGCTGGCCGACTTGCTTGATATTAGAAAAATGACCGAGGGCCGAGGGTGATAATGAATAATTTGATGTTATTAAATATTGTTTTTGTCACGCAAAAGGTTTTGAATTGTTAAACAAATTTTATTATACTCCCCAAAAGGCTGGGGCAGTAAAAAGGAGGAACTAAAATGACGGAAAGATTTCAGGTGTATAAATGCCAGGTATGCGGTGATATGGTCGAGGTGATTCATGCCGGTACCGGTGAACTGGTGTGTTGCGGCCAGCCGATGACCTTGTTAAAAGCCGGCGCCACCGATGCCGCTATCGAGAAGCATGTACCGGTCGTAAAAAAGACGGCGGATGGTTATAAGGTCACCGTCGGCAGTGTAGCTCATCCCATGGAAGCCAAACACTATATAGAGTGGATTCAGGTTATTGCCGATGGTAAATCGTATCGGAAATTCCTGGAACCCGGGCAAGCCCCGGAAGCCGTGTTCGCTATTGAGGCCAAGGAGATAATTGCCCGTGAATATTGCAACCTTCATGGATTGTGGAAGGCATAAAAATAAGCATAAAGCGAAGTATAGCCGCGCAAACGGCGGATATGACGGATATTTTAGGAGGAAGCGATGAATTTTAAATCGGTTGACGCGATTCTGGATTACGCGATTGAAAAAGAAGAAGACGCATTTCAATTCTATACCGGCCTGGCCGGTAAGATGGACAGAGCCTACATGAAAAATATTTTCGAACAGTTTGCCAAAGAGGAAAAGGGTCACAAAGCCAAACTTCAAGCTGTGAAAGAGGGCAAATTATTGCTGAGTTCATCGCAAAAAATTCTCGATCTTAAAATCGGAGATCATCTGGTTGAAGTCGACCTGGACGTGCAGATGGATTTTCAGCAAGCCCTTATCGTCGCCATGAAAGCCGAGAAGGCCGCTTACAAGCTTTACAACGACCTGGCCGGATCGACCGATGATGGAAACCTGAGAGCCATGTTTTTAAACCTGGCGCAAGAGGAAGCCAAACACAAATTGCGTTTCGAGGTCGAGTACGACGATTATGTCTTGAGAGAAAATTAATCGAGACAGTACCTCGACCCGACGCGTTGTTCATAACAACTTTGTTTTCAGTAAATTCGTTTGATCAATCAAACGGATTGTAAAACGATAACGCTTTTAAAAGGATAAAATATGATTAGCAAAAAAATGGAAGATGCCTTAAATAATCAGATAAGAGAGGAAATGTTTTCGGCCTATCTTTATCTATCGATGTCGGCCTGGTTTCAAACTTTGAACCTGAAAGGTTTCGCCAACTGGATGATGGTTCAATATCAGGAAGAACTCGTTCACGCGATAAAGATATTCGATTTCATCAGTGAGCGTAACGGCACGGTAAAGCTTCAGAAAATCGATCAGCCCCAGCATGAATGGAAATCGCCGCTGGAGGCTTTTGAGGCGGCCTACAAGCACGAGCAGCATATTACCGGCTGTATCAATGATCTTGTTCATATGGCCATGGAAGATAAAGACCGGGCGACGCAGGTATTTCTCGATTGGTTCGTAAACGAGCAAGTCGAGGAAGAGGCCAACGCCGACGATATAGTTCAGAACCTGAAACTGGTTGCCGATAACGGTCATGGCATACTTATGCTGGATCGCGAGTTTGGTCAACGTGTGTTCACTTCGCCGGCCGCCACGACGGCAGTTTAACCGGAATGAAATGCAGGGCTTGATTTTAAATTAAGATTAAGTGACCAAGGCAACTTTTACATTAAGTCGGAAGTTGCCTTTTAAACAAATACGAAACGCTGCTAAGTATTTTCTGGTCATGGCCGGTAATGAAAAGATAACAGGCTGACAAAGGATTTACCGGGAAATGGATAAAAATAATGTAATGCGCGAAAATGTATCCAAACGCCGTTTTCTTCAAATTATGGGAGCGCTCGGTTTAGGGTGGCTGGGAGCCGCGGTCTACCCTGTTTACAAATTTCTTAGTCCCCAGGCCGAACCCGATCCTTTCGGCAAGGATGGCCGGGCTTTGGTAGGAGGAATTACCGCGGCCGATGTGGCCAAACCGGGGATGGGTAAGAACGGATCATACGGCACTCGCGGGTTAATCGTATTTCGTGATCCGCAAGGTAAATTAAAAGCGTTTGATTCCAAGTGCACTCATGCCGGCTGTAACGTGCAATATCAAGTTACCCGATTTTATTGTAATTGCCATGGCGGAATATATAATTTAGACGGTAAGAATATAGCCGGTCCGCCGCCTCGGCCTTTGACTGAGTTGGGTGTCGTTGAAGAAGACAAGGCGATATACGTATTTCGCCTGACTGCCGGAAAAACGGAGCAAGCCTGATTATGGCTGATTATATGATCCCGCCCGAAGCGGAAAAGCAAATCCCCTCAGAACAAAAATTATCCGGCAAAATTTCACGCTATTTTCTCAGACGATACCCGGTTTGGCCAATAATCAATCACCTGGCCCAAAAAGTTGTACCGGTACACAGGCAAACAATCTGGTATAACATGGGCGGAATCGCGCTGTTTTTCCTGACCGTGCAGATAATAACCGGGCTTTTGTTAATGGTATACTACCGTCCGGCTACGCCCTGGGCCTCGGTTCAGCGTATTGTGATGGAAGTGCCATTTGGCAATATCATCAGGAGTATACATCACTGGAGTGCCAACCTGATGGTGCTATTTTTATTTCTTCATATGTTCAGCGCCTTTTTCATGAAAGCCTATCGCCCTCCCCGGGAGTTTACCTGGCTGACCGGCGCGGCGCTGATGGGTATTGTCATGTTATTTAGCTTTTCGGGCTATCTGCTGCCCTGGGATGATCTTTCGTTTTTCGCTACCCGGGTAGGAATCTCCGAGATTGGAAATATGCCTGTTATCGGTTCCTGGCTGGCGGGTCTGGCGCGGGGCGGCGCTGAAGTGACAACTGATACGATCGGCCGTTTCTATCTACTTCACGTAACAGCCCTGCCTCTGGTTATTCTAATGCTGGTCGGCGTTCATCTGCTTTTCATACAGATTCAGGGGGTCAGCGAACCTGATTTGTTCGCGGCCTTACCCAGGGAGAAGAAACGTTATCACAAGTTTTTTACCGAATTCATGTTCGGCGAATTACCGGTCTGGTTGTTTTTAAGCGCGCTATTGGTTGCTCTGGCGGCGGCTTTCCCCCGGCAGCTCGTGCCGGAGGCTGATCCCTATGCCTCGGCGCCGGCAGGTATCAAGCCCGAATGGTATTTTCTGTCGCAGTATCAGCTTTTGAAGATGTTCCCCGGCAAACTAGAGCTGGCCGGGATGGTCTTCATGACCTTGATCCCGGTGGGCATGCTGCTGATGCCATTTTATGATCGATCGATTCCAACTGATCGCCGCGGCCGAATCGCGACCTTGTATGGTATTTTAGTTTTAACGGGTATGATAGTTTTCACGATCTGGGGGTACTTATCATGAGATTAGCTTCGGTTTCCGGCTGTTTGAGGAGAAAATAGATGAATTATCCGGTCTGGGATATACCGTTTTTGGGCAACGGCCTGGTAGTGGCGATAATCGCGATTATTCATATCCTGATTTCGCATTTGGCGATTGGCGGCGGCGCGTTTTTATTTATCACCGAAATCTGGTCCAACCGTCAACCCAACGGCCCGCGTATCCGCGACTGGCTGCATAAATACGCTACTTATTTCTTGGTCTATACCACGGTATTTGGCGCGGTTACCGGCGTAGGCATATGGTTCGCTATCCAGTTGGCCAACGCCGAGGCTACCAGCCTTCTGATTCATCAATTCGTGTTCGCCTGGGCAATCGAATGGGTTATGTTTTTAGGCGAACTGACCACGCTCTACTTGTATTTTTACGGCTGGCATAAAAACACGCGCAGTATGCAGGTGTTTTTAGCCGGCGCCTATTTCGTGATCGCCTGGTTTTCATTGTTCATTATAAATGGAATTCTGAGTTTCATGCTTACGCCCGGCGCCTGGAGTCTGGCCCACACCAGCATAGTTGCCGGCTTTTTCAATCCCGGCTACGTCTCCTCGCTGTTTATCCGCACCCTGGTGATGATACTTCTGGGCGGCTTATTCGGGATAATCATAGCCACGCGTATAAAAGACGATGACGATTTCAAAGAAAAGATCATAAATTTCTCCGCCAAATGGGTCATCCCGGCGGCGATTATCGTGCCGTTTTTGATGCTCTGGTACTGGTCGACTCTACCGGCGAACACGATCGCCTTGATTAAGGGGGGAACCACCGGTCTGGCCGGCGGCAAGCTTGAAGTGATCACGAGGTATTTCTGGCTGGCCCTGATTTCGGGCGTGTTGATCGTGTTTGGCACAATATTTACTATTATCAAGCCCAAAGCGGCAACCACTATCGGGGCGATATCGCTGTTTTTAGTGGCACAGCTGGGCGTGATGGGCGCTGAGTTTTTCCGGGAGATGGCGCGCAAGCCATATGTAGTTTATGGCGTACTGTTTTCCAACGGTCTCTGGCAGCATCAGACGCAGGATGAAAAATATATGAAATCTCAATATCTGGATCAGGCATTATGGCATCCGGATATAAAACCTCTCAGTCCGCAGCATGGCGAATGGATATTTCGCCTGCAATGCGCCAGCTGTCATACCCGTGACGGCTACCGTTCGATTAAAACGCGAACTGAACAATGGGCCGGCGATTTCGGATTCCGCTGGCTGGAAACGATGAACCAGCAGGGCGTGATGCCGCCGTTTCAGGGAACGGCCGAGGATAGAGCCGCGCTCAGTTCGTACTTGGTTTCCCTGCACGGACTGCAGACAACGGCTCAGACGATTTTTGATCAGGGTCAAAAGGCGCAACAGGATTCAGTATCTGCACCGGCGACAGACACTATTTCAACGGAGGGGCAGAAGAAATGATTGAATCAATTTTCGCAATATTGTCATCTCTGACCGGTCAAATCAGTATGCCCCCGCC
>CAZFSN010000007.1:23436-28541 GCA_964521815.1 uncultured Ignavibacteria bacterium
TATTCATCCCCGCTTACAATCGCTGGTAATAGCGATATCGGTTTTATTTCTGTTATATGTCGGTTACATATATGTTTCCAATCTGACCCTATCGATGTCGCCGGAAAAATGGCTGGGCATGTATGTTCAATCTCCGGGCGGCGGCGTATTACATCATGGCGAACCATCGCTTCACTCGCGTCTGCTGCTTTTTCTCTCCGGAGCTTTTGCCGTAGCCGGTTTGGCTTTAATCTGGCGCGGCGCGTTCTTGATTAAGTGGGGTTTTGCCGATGAAGGTGTGCGTTGCCAGAAATTTGGTTTCAAAGCGTTTTTGATTAGTCCCGTAATCTGGGTGATAGCGGCACTGGGTGTATATTTCACGCGCCGGGCAGATATACAAGCCATGTTCGATTACAGCTATGCCACGACACTCTTACTGATTATTGGCATAATTTCGGCCTTACTGGCAGGGATTTTCGCGTATTTATCTATAGGCAAAAAGAATCTATTTTATTTGATCCTGTCATCCCTCGGCATTTTCGGTTCGATGGCCAGCATGGTGATTTTCCGCGATTTGGTGAGAGTGGCTCATCTCGAACCATATTTCAAGCTGTCATCCGTGCCGGTTAACGCTCAATGGGGGATGTTCTTCCTGTTTGTCATTACGCTGGTTCTGGGCGCGGTTTTTCTGATAATATACGCAATTAAAGTCGTTCCGAAAATAGCTGAACAATCGCGGGAGCGGCTCAAACAAACCGTTTAGATTTGATTAAATGTTTCAGTGAAAAGCTAATTTCGGGGATATTTGTTTTATGAAAGCGCAAGCGATAAAATTAAACGATCATGTTTATTGGGTTGGGGCTATCGATTGGGGGCTGAAAGAATTCCACGGCTATGAAACTCAAGGCACAACCTATAACGCCTATCTAATCCTGGCCGATAAAATCACGCTAATCGATACGGTCAAGGCCGAGTTCAAAGATGAGATACTGGCCCGGATAACATCGGTGATAGAACCCGATAAGATTGATTATATCATTTCCAACCATTCGGAAAAAGACCATACCGGTTGTCTGCCGGAGATAATCGCGATCACGAAGCCGGAGAAAGTCTTCGCCTCCAAAGAAGGGGTGAAAGCGTTAAACGAGCATTTCGATAAACCGATGGAAATCACCGCCGTAGCCGAAAGCGAAACGCTCAGCCTCGGCAGCAAGACTATATCGTTTATCGAATCGAGGATGATTCACTGGCCGGACAGCATGTTCAGCTATTTGGTCGAGGATGGCATACTGTTTACCAATGACGCTTTCGGGATGCATCTGGCCTCCGTCGAAAGATTCGATCACGAGTTGAATACCTGCAAGCTGGAATACGAGGCAGCCAAATATTACGCCAATATCATCAATCCTTTTTCAAATCTGGTCGGCAAGCTCTTGACTAAACTGGCCGGCATGAATCTCGATCTGAAAATGATCGCGCCTGATCACGGCCCGGTTTGGCAGAATAGCATCGATAAAATCCTGAAGCTGTATTCGACCTGGTGCGATCCTAAACCCACACTCAAAGGCTTGATCGTGTACGACACCATGTGGCACAGCACCGAGAAGATGTCTTTTGCTATCGCCGAGGGTATGACCGCCGCCGGCGCCAGGCCGAAAATCATGCCGCTGGCTACTTTTCATTCAAGCGATATAGTCACCGAAGCTCTGGATTCCGGCGCGTTGATTGTCGGCTGCCCGACATTCAATTCGGGGCTACTACCATCGGTGGCCGGTTTTCTGCAATATGTCAAGGGGCTGAAAGTTCGTCATGTTATCGGCGCGGCCTTCGGTTCGTATGGCTGGAGTCCGGGTTCGGTCAAACAGATAAACGAAACGCTTACGGCGATGCGGATTGAATTGATCTCCGAAGGTGTGCAGGCCAAATATACGCCCAATGGCGAGACCCTGGAACAATGTTTTAATCTTGGGCAAGAGATCGCCGCGAAATTACATAGTCTCGTGAAATAAGGTCGAAGCTGATGTATGTCTGCCTGATATGCGGCTATCTATATAATCCTGAAATCGGCGATCCCGATCACGGCATACCGCCCGGCACACGTTTCGAGGACTTGCCCGAAAGCTGGCGTTGCCCCCGGTGTGGCTCTTCCAAAGTCGATTTTAAGTATTTGAAATAGCGGGATAATCGAAATCTCCGTGATCCGGACGAACTCCCGGTTCCGTCAAATCACGACTTTCGGCCTACGACCTAACAGAACTTTAAAGAACGCTTAATCCCTACATCTTATTTTCAAAAATCATCACGCCGTTATCCCTGTCCGCCAGATATATGTAGTCCCCGTCGGCCCAGACACCATAGGCGTAGGGTGTAGTGTAAGCCGAAAGAAAAACCGGCGCGTAAGGGTTCGAGATATCGACTACTTTCAATCCGCCCGAACCATCGGCCAGGAAACAATAATTCCCGACTATATGAACATCCTTGGTGCGGCCCGATGTGTTGATGTCCGCGATCAGGACCGGATTGGCTGAATATAGCGAATCGTGATCGAAAGCGGGAATCGTGTCCGGCAAATCGATTATCTGCAAACCGCTGCGATCATCGGCGACATAAGCGAAACCATCCTTGATAAAAACCGAGAGCGCTAATGAGGGTGTATCGCACCAGCCCAACTCCCGGGGAGCCTGCAGAAGCAGAGTATCCGTATTATCGAAAGTATGAGTTTGGGATATATCAAACCAGCCCAATCCGCCCTCGGATGCGGCCGCGAACACGAACATCCCCCGTTGTGCCTCATAATATGTAGAATCCAGACCGGACAGAGTGTCGATTGTTCTGTATTCGACAACGATATCCAGCGAATCGAAAAACACGCCGGAGCCATCGGTAAACAGCGGCAATTCCAGGTCGCGATTGGTTCTCGGAACCGTATTTTCATAAACGATCTGATGGAAAAATACTTTGCGACGGCCATAACCCGAATTGACAGTAAACAAATAAATCGTATCCTGATATACCAAGCCGGTAAGCTCGTACAGATTTTGAGCAAATCCCAGATTGACGCTCCTCATCGAATACGGGTCCAGCGGCAGGCTGATATCCATCGCCATAATTTTGCCGTCGGTGTCCGCCACATAAGCGATATCATCCCCCGGCGCTTTCCAGACAGCCCGGGCGAAATCATCGCTATCCCGATCAAGATTGCCGATAATCTGCGGATTAGCCGGGTCGGCCACATCTATCAGGGTGAGTAAGCGCTGGCCATCGGCAACATAAGCGACCTCATCCTGCACGAAAACATCTTGCGCTATACCGGGAGTAGGCACGGTCGCGACCAGTTCGAAATAATCCGAACTGTCGCTGATACGAAACGACCGGATAGAGGCATCTGACCAATCGCCCCAGATATATTCATCGTTTTCGGGCCGGACCCGCCAGTAGTAAGTAGCATTGTTTCCGGACGCATCGGTAAGATACGTGGTATCGCTGATAATCGCATCATCGACTATCGTTCGAAAACCGTCATCCCGGGCAATTTGCACCTGATACGAAATCGCGCCAACCGTTTCCCGCCAGGCCAATTCGGGAAAGGTCGAAAATACAGCATCGCCATCAGGCGGATAGCTCAATATCACTTTCGCGGTAAAGGGTTTGTAGATTATGATTTTCTCCCGGGTACAACTTTGGATAAATAAAACTATCGATATAATTATTAGCGCTATTTCAATGGGTCTGAATTTTCTTTGAAAAACCAATCGCATGATTATTCTCCTGTCAAACAATCCTTGAATATACAAAAATCCGCTGTTTCTCTCGAAAATCCCGGTTACCTGGGGCATAAAAGTTTGTTTCTTCGAACGGTAAACCAATTAATACTATGTTATAAATAAGTTGTTTGATTCGACTTTGTCAATAATAATCGATTAAATATTCTTTGAAATTGGCAGATTGCAGCCCCAAGGCTTCGATGAATGGGATGTCGGAACTGATGGGGGTCTGGTCTGCGCCACTCGAACCGAGATGGATTGAATTGGATTGATTTTATCTGATTTTTTAGGGGAAGTTAGGTTTTCTATCAAACTGACATCAAAACTACAATTTTACAGCTTCTTATCATACAGCCGATACCGCTTGTACGGATGCGCGCCCATGAGTTCGGCGGCGCGGGTCATCAGCATATTGTCTTCCAGTACCCACGACATCTCTACCCAATGATAGCCCTTGGCCGTGCCATTGTTGTAGGAATCCACGTAGAAAACCGTATCGATACCGCTTTTTTGAAATTCCGGCACTATTCCTAAAGCCATCAACCTAATACCATTGATGCTATGTCTGATTTTGGTATGCCAGAGGAATTTGAACACGCCAAACGGAAATAGTTTCCCATGCATCTTGTGAAAGACCATGTTCAGATCGGGCATAGCCAGCGAAAAGCCGGCCGGCTGGCCATTGACAAAGGCAAACAGCACCACCTCGGGATCGACGATTTTCTTGAAATCAGCGGCAGTGTGCATGATCTCTTCCTCGGTCATCGGTACGAATCCCCAGTTCTGGCTCCAGGCTTTGTTGTACACCTCGCGCACTATTTGCAATTCCCGATCGAAATTGGCCATATCGATTTTACGAACCTCGATGCTGTGCTTTTTCCGGATCCGTTCGGCGACCTTGATAAATTTTTCGGGGAATCCCTTGCTGTCATCCAGATAGTAAGCCAGAAGGTCTTTAGCTTTGGCAAAACCGTGATTTTCAGCCAGCTTATGATAATACGGCGGATTGTACGGCATCTGGAACACCGGCAGGCTATCGTAATTATCCACCTGCCAGCCCCAGTCATCGTTCGAGGAATAGTTAGCCGGGCCGCGAATCGTATCCAGGCCAGCGGCTTTGACATAATCGGCAGCGATATCGAAAAGTTCGTTTGCCAAACCCTGATCATCGGGGCATTCGAAAAAGCCGAAAAAACCGGTCTTTTCGTGATTAAATTCGTTATGGCGATTGTTGATAATACCGGCAATCCGGGCTATCGGTCGGCCGTCCTTACGGGCGATAAAGAATTTAGCCTCGGAGTGAAGGAAAAACGGGTTCCTGGTTTTATCGAAAAATTTCTTGCTCTCCGAAATCAACATCGG
>CAZFSN010000007.1:28641-29775 GCA_964521815.1 uncultured Ignavibacteria bacterium
AACTGGAAGGTTTTCATTTCTTCCATATTATCATCACGTACATAAATAGGGATGATCGGCGTTTCACTGGTACCAAGATCAAAGCCCATGCCTCTGAATTCCTTATGCATACGGTCGGTTATTTCCCAGAGACGAACTCGACGTTCGGGTTCCTCCTGCAGGATTTCCAAAGTCGCCAGCACTGCGGCCACGGCGGCCGGCGGGGGCGAGGCGGAAAAAATCAGAGGCCGGGAAAAATGCTTGATGAAATGAATTATATCCTCATTGCCGGAGATATAACCGCCAATCGAAGCGAATGATTTGGAGAAGGTACCCATCACCAAATCGACTTTATCTTGCAGGTGAAAATGCTCGGCTGTGCCGCGGCCGTGGTCGCCCAGCACACCGATAGAATGGGCGTCATCGATTAACACGCCGGCGTTATACTTTTCGGCTATCTCCACCAACCGGGGAAGCTTGACAATATCGCCTTCCATCGAAAAAACACCGTCGGTTACGATAAGCTTGCTGGCGTTCATGGGGAATTTGTCGATTACCCGCTCCAAATCATCCATGTCGTTATGCTGATATTTAACGGTTTTGCCGAAAGACAACCGACAGCCGTCAACTATAGAGGCATGATCGCCGCGATCGGTGAAAATATATTCATCTTTGCCAACAATGGTTGAAATTGTGCCGAGGTTGGTCTGAAAACCGGTGGAAAAAACCAGCGATGCCTCGGTCTGCATGAATTCCGCCAGCTTTTCCTCGAGTTCGACATGAATATCGAGCGTGCCGTTTAAAAACCGCGAACCGGTACAGCCCGACCCGTATTTGTCAACGGCGCGATGAATCCGTTCGATTACCTTGGGATGATTGGTCAGACCCAGGTAGTTATTGGATCCGATCATGATGACCTTTTTGCCTTCAACGACAACTTCGTTATCCGGCGCCGATGATATCTCTCTGAAATACGGGTAATTGCCTGACTGCTGGACTTCTCTTGCCTTCGTAAAACTCGTGCATTTATTGAATAAACTGATAGACTTAGTACGGGAATCGTTGGTGTTGATTTTAGGTCCCTCCATTTCGCCTCCTTTACCGAGAGCGAAATATTGCTATCTTTTACGGAATTGTCAAGATGTTATTGACGAT
>CAZFSN010000007.1:29875-31813 GCA_964521815.1 uncultured Ignavibacteria bacterium
ATGTTTTTGCCCAGAAGATATTATAGTAAAGAATTATGGAATATTTAGGTCAATCTTTTTAATTTTCCAGTCGATAAATATAAGACCTTGACATATTTAAAGTCAGGTTTTATAAAAGTAGTCGGGTATATATATGAATTTTAATGAATCGATTTTTAAAGCTTACGATATTAGAGGTATCTATCCGACACAAATTAATCCACAACTATATAAGGCTATCGGGGTCGCGCTTGGCAATGTGCTGGGCGCCAAAACCGGAGTAATCGGGCGGGATATGCGCAATTCCTCGCCGGAGCTGGCCCGGGCATTAATTGATGGACTTCTGCAGGCCGGTGTGGATGTCACCGATATCGGCCTGGTTTCCACCGATTCGCTTTATTTCGCGGTGGGTAAATATAGCTTTGATTGCGGCGCAATCGTGACCGCCTCCCATAACCCGCCGGAATATAACGGGCTTAAGGCTTGCAAAAAGAACGCCGAACCGTTGTCATCGGAAAAAGAATTGGCCGAAATCAAAGACCTGGTAAAAAAAGATCAATTCAAGCCGGCTAAAAAGCCGGGCTCGCTTGCGCGCCAAGATATTATTGGAAACTTCATAGATCACGTGCTGTCTTTTATAGATGTTTCATCGATTAAGCCGTTTAAAATTGTCGTCGATGCCGGTAACGGTATGGGGGGACTGATCGTACCCAGGCTCTTCGAAAAACTTCCCTGCCGGTTAATCCCGATGTATTTTGAACTGGACGGCAACTTCCCTAATCACCCGGCCAGCCCTATCGAACCGGAAAATATCGCCGATCTCCGTCGGCGGATTACCGAGGAAAAAGCTGATTTCGGGGCCGCTTTTGATGGTGACGCCGACCGGATGTTTTTGGTCGATGAAAATGCCAATCCGCTAGGCGGTGATATGGTAACGGCCCTGGTTGCCAGGTCGATGCTGGAGAAAAACCCGGGTAGTAAAATTATTTATAATCTTATATGTTCCAAAGCCGTTCCCAAAATGATTGCGCAATCCGGCGGAACTCCAATCCGCACTCGTGTCGGTCATGCTTTCATAAAGGCTCTCATGAAAGAACACAATGCCGTTTTCGGCGGGGAACATTCCGGCCATTTCTATTTCCGTGATAACTGGTATGCCGATTCGGGTCTGATCGCTTTTGTCGTTTGTCTGGAACTTCTAAGTAAAAGAGGTACAAGGCTTTCGGAATTGGTGGCCTCATTCGATACTTTCTATCGCAGCGGCGAAATTAATTCCAGGGTCGATAATATTCCGGCCAAACTCGATGAACTGGTCAAGGCTTTTCCACAAGCTAAAATAGATAAACTGGATGGCGTCACTATAGATTCCGGCGATTATTGGTTTAATGTGAGGCCATCTAATACGGAACCTCTATTAAGACTTAATCTGGAAGCCGATTCGAAGGAGTTACTCGAGCGGGCGACTAAAAAAGTACTGGAGATAATCAGGGGGTAAAATTGGCGCCGGATAATAAGTCAATTACCGTTTTGGTGGTTGATGACGAGAAGATGATACGAGATCTTATGGGTGAAACGCTTAGCGCTATCGGTTATACTATCAAAACGGCCGAGGATCTCGACAGTGCCGAGGAAATACTCGGAAACGAAGCGATAGATGTCGTTATCACTGATATCATGCTGGCTGATAAAACCGGTTTTGAACTGATTAAATTGATAAAAGACCGGTATCCCAACACGCCGGTACTGGCCATTTCGGGTAAAAATATCTCCAAGCAGAGTATTATGAATGTTGGTGCCGATGGTTATATTGCCAAGCCATTTCGGATAGGTGTTGTCGAGGAACTGATCCAAAAAACATTACTGCATCGAGATGTCGACGCCGCGCATCATATGCCGGGCAGGAAGAAAATACTGGTTGTCGATGACGAACCGGATGTAGTCAGTACATTAATCGAATCT
>CAZFSN010000008.1:0-7244 GCA_964521815.1 uncultured Ignavibacteria bacterium
GAAGGCTGGCCGTTCTGTGATAATCCTGTTGTAACCGGAACGAAGATTATTCCGACTTCATCTACGAAATAAGATTCTAATTCGCTTTTGGCCGCTCGTCTTTTGGCGAGCGGCCCGACCTAAGGGAACTCATAGGGATGTTCAAAAGAACATCCCTATTTTTATAGCATATCTATTAGAATACTTATTACCGCTTAATAGTTATAATTTAAGCTAATTCTTAATCTCTTTGGCGCGCCTAAAAGCGGATAACCCTGAGCCTAAAATTATTAAAATCAGTCCCAGCCAGACCAGATTGATAAATGGTTTTCGGGTCACTTCGACAATTAGCAGATTCGATGGATTGAATTCATCCGGGTTATCTTTATCGGTCAGGCCCAGAAGAACCATTCCTTCATCGGCATTCAGCTTGAGGAGATACACGTTTTTACGCGAATCCGGTATATATGCCGGCTCATATTCTACCCGGTTATCACCCGATACATTATAACGAGGCTCGACTTTCAAGGTTTCGCCATCAGATAAATACACTTCAAGAACAGCGCCTATCGAAAGCGCTTTGCCATCCATATGAGAACCAGGGTCAAATTTAATAAATTTGATGTTATAGTCGTCGATTTTTCCTGTCTGTCCGCGCGTAAGAATAACCGTCTGCTTGTCCTCCGAGGAATTTATTTCTTTTAATTCTTCAGGCGAAATATAAAGATCATAGAACAAAAATTTTTTAATATACGGATTTCGTACCAATCCCTGCTGACTCCAGATAAAAAGAAGGTTGGCATGATAGGATTCGGAACCATGTTCAATGTTCAGATGAACCTCTTCTCTATTCTCGGAAATCTGCTCTACTCCCGCAAAAATCAGCTTGAAGCCTTGAATATCCTGTTGTTCGCTTTGCTTAAGCGAGGCTTTTTCATGAGAGGAATATCCCGAAGAGATAACTACGCCAAGCAGCATCATGGCAAATCCGATATGAACCAGATTAGCTTCGATATGAGAAATACCTTTACGTTTTATACGGTCAAAAGTACGTATCAGATTGGCTATCAAAGCGAACAGGCTGGTAAAAATGAATATCAAATGCGTGACACTTTTAACACCCAGGAAAAACGCCGCTATTACTAAAATTATTGAAAATAAAGTCGGGATAACCAATTTTTTAAAGAAATCCTTCAAGCTCAATGGCCTCCAGGTTACCAGCGCGGATATTCCCAGAATGATTCCAAGGATGATTCCAATCGGCAAATTTGTTTTGACATAAAATGACATATCTACCGCCGATGGATCGCCGATTATTTTTGTCAGAAGCGGTGAAGACATTCCCAGAAGCACTAAAAACGCCGATAGGACTACAAACAACATCCCCAGAAAAACAGAGAACTCTCTGGCCAGCGGAGATTTATCAGGCTCATTTGATTTAATTGTTTTTCCTCTGATAATTAATAAACCATACGATAATATCGTAAAACCAATTAAAAATAGCACCAAATAGATATTCGTACCGAGATCGACAAACGAGTGAACCGAAAAATCAGCCAGTACTCCAGACCGGGTTAAGAACGTGCCATATATCACCATCAGGAAAGTAGTGACGGCCAGAAAAAGATTGGTTTTTTTAAAGGCTCCCCGCTTGCGTTCAATTATCATTCCATGAACCAGCGCGATACTGCCCAGCCAAGGTACGAGTGACGCGTTCTCGACCGGATCCCATGACCAGTAGCCGCCCCAGCCAAGCGTTTCATAAGCCCAATAACCGCCCAGAAATATCCCCGCCCCGAGAGCGCAAACGGAAAAAATAGCCCAGGGAAAAGCCAATTTCACCCAGTTATCATATCGCCTTGTGGCCAACGCGGCCATGGCAAAAGCAAAAAGCACGAATGTGGAAGCATAACCCAGGAATATTATTGGCGGATGAATCTGCATCCAGAAACTTTGCAATAGCGGATTTAATCCGCGGCCATCGACCGGTACTACGGAATTTAATGCGAACGGGGAGGAAATATTCATCAGGGTGAGAAGAAATAGTTGGCCAAGCATATAGAAAAACATGACCCAGCCAAGTTGATCTTTAGCCTTCGATTTAACCCATAAACCCAGTAAAACCCCTAGCCCCGCCCATAAAAGAAAAGACCCCTCCTGACCGGCCCAGAGAGATGTAATCTTAAAATTAGCGGCCAAATCAGAGGATGAATAGGCTGAAACATAAGAATACTCGAACCGATCGTTTAAGAATAAACTAATTAGATAAACTATAGCTGCCGAAACCAGGAAGGTCATGATATAGTAGAACAAATTCGCGGCTGAAATGTAAGCCTTTTGACCGCGAGCTACAAGAAAATAGCCGGCCGCCGATAACACTGCCGCCAGCGTAGCCAGCGCCAAAAGGTATGAGCCGAAATACATCAGGCGCCCTTGCCTTTTGTATTAGCTTTTTCCTGATATTCGGGACCTTGATACTTGGAGGGACATTTAACTAATATATCTTTTGCGACGAATGAGCTATCCCGGTATTGCCCCACACAGACTACCGATTGAGCCTGTTCAAAATTGCCGGGCTTTGTGCCGCTAAAAATGACTTTCATTCTGTCACTGGTATCATTTACGATATAAAACGACAATAAGCCGGTATTCTCATCATAATTAATATTTTCGAAATCTATTTTGCCCAATACCTGAACCGTCTTATTCATCGCTCTGGCTTGTTCAAAACCGACATATGGGGTGGCCGTATCCATCAGCGACCATATGCCAAAACCGCCGAATGTTGCTATAACTATTATCGCAATAATCGCTCTGATGTTTTTAGGCATTTTTTTCCAAATCCTTGACTTTTCGGTCGAGCCTGAATACATATATCCAAAGCGCGCCCCAGATTAATATTGTAACGAACATCGGAATTAAATTAGACATCCAGGTTTTCCTCCTCAAGCCGCGCAATTCTAAGCGACAAAGAATAAAGCCACATATATAACCCCGCGAATGCCAATACCGAAGGCCCAAAAACCAGCCAGGTTTTGGCGGACATTACGATAAACGCGCCCGAAGATGAATCGCCGGGAGAACCGGGATGCAAGCCGGGGGCGATTCTGGGCCAGATAAATATGGTAAACACGGCCGCGATGAATCCTAAAATCGAATACACCGCGGATAAATTAGCCTTTTTCATAGAATCAGCTATCGCGGACCGCAGGGAGAAATACGATAGATAGATAAGAAGCAATACCACTATCGATGTTTCCCGCGGGTCCCAGTTCCAATACATTCCCCAGGTCTGTTTGGCGAAAATCGAGCCGCTGATAGCAGCTAAAACGCAGAAAATCGTACCAAGCAAAGCGGCTGTCGATGATTTTTTATCATCATAAAGTTTTCTTTTTCCAAGAAATATTATAGCATGGTACATTGCCAGACCGTAAGCCAGGAAAGTCACCAGCGCGACCGGAACATGAAAATAGAATATTCGGTAAATCTCGGGATTAGAAACTCCGCTCATGGGCGGCTCAAACATCCAGGCGCCGATAATTACCCATATAAAAAGAAAAAACAAGCCAATTTTCCAAAACATCATTTTCCCTTAACTTTGTTTTATTATTAAAGGTTCCAAATTCATCAACACCTAATCATTCCAGACGTAATCGAATAACATAAAACCGGCCAATGACATAACTACGGCATATGATAACAAAACTTTTAGCTCAGGTAACCCATCGACAAAAACCGCGTTGGCAGCTAAAGCTTTTTGGGTGCCTTTTATAGCCATTAACAAAAGCGGTAAAATCAATGGGAAAGATAGAACAGCGAACAAGACTCCTTTGATCGAAGCTTTTGATATGATGGCCGCGATAATCGTGGTCGAGCCGGCTAACCCTATAATGCCTAAAATCATCACTGATATAAATAAAGGAAAACATTCGATTTCAAGACCCACCAGGACAAGATATAGCGGAACAATGACAATTACCAGCGCGATTAAAAGCATCAGGTTAAACAGATATTTACCGCCGAAAACACTTGAAGACTTCGCGTAGATACGCAAGGCTAACGCCGTTCGGTTTTCTTCCTCTTTGATAAAACTCTGACCCAGACCGGCGACGGACGCGAAATATATTACCAGCCAAAGCACCGTTCCCTGTAGTTCGCGATCAAAGCCCAGACCGCCGGATGCGAAGCCGACCGCGATTACGGTCACAACGGCGAACATGATAATCGCCCCGATAGCGTAGCGGGTCCGAATTTCGCTTTTTATATCTTTAACGAATACCGCGAGGGTTTTAGCGCCCAAGCGTGATTTTTTGACTGCCATACTTAATTTCGTTTTCCTCATTAGTGGCAATTACCACAATGCCGTCATAGCTTTTTATCACATTTTCGATTAACGCTTTACCCTGATCGTCGAGATTAGAGGTCGGTTCATCGAGCAATAGAAGCGGCGGTCTTTTCATCAAAGCCAAAATATATTTTAGCCGCTGTTTCATGCCGGATGAAAATGATTTCACCGGATCATCGCCTCTTCCCTGCAGTCCGAACCTGGCCAAATCCTCTTTGAAATCCCCGCTTGATATTCCGGAAACTCTGGCGAAAAATCGAAGGTTCTCGACAGCTGTCAATTCATCATAGAGAAATAAATCCGGCGCCGCCAGCCCGATAAATTGCAGGATTTCCGAGCCGGAATACTGCGTGCCATCATAATCAAAAATGACTCGGCCTGAAGTTGGAGGCAAGATTGAACTGATGACCCTAATCATAGTCGTCTTCCCCGAACCATTGGGGCCGGTAATTACCAGCGTCTCGCCTTTTTCCACAATAGCCGAGATATTGGAGAAAACTTTCCGACCGCGGAAACTTCGAGATACGTGTTCCAGAACCAGTTTCATGGACATAGTCTATTTTAGCTTGATATATTTAAAAAATCAAAGTGATTTTTAATAAAGAAATCAGATTATAGAACAATATTAAAAACTAAAAATTGAACAAAATCTGCCAAATCTTTAAGTTTTATACTATTAATGTCATATTAATGAATTACCATCGCCAATCGATCCCATCGAACCCTTTCAGGAAAATGCCAGATATTATAACCGATCATCTTGGGAATCGAGAACATATCGGCCGCGCTGACTTCCGGCGCGTTCGGGTCGGGCTCCCATGACCAATGAATCATCATCGCCCGGCCCATAACCAGTTTGCGATCAAGAAAACCCCAGAAACGGGAATCCGCTGAATTATCCCTATTGTCGCCCATGACAAACAAGTATCCATCCGGGACAACTTTGGGCGGCATGTTATCCCGAATCCCGATACCCCAGGTTGCGCCCGTTTGATATGGTATGATTCGCCTATCCGTAAATTTGCCTTCCGGCGGCAAGGGCATCGGTTTTCCATCCACGTAAAGCTGCTTATTCTTGATTTCCACGGTCTGCCCCCCTACCGCGACACAGCGTTTGATATAATTGATGCTTGGATCTTTGGGATATTTGAAAATAATAATGTCGCCTTGTTTGGGATTCTCAATAGCGGGAAGTTTAATATCGGTAAACGGGATCGGTAATTTCATACCATAGATGAATTTGTTGGCCAGGAGGAAATCGCCCACAAGAAGCGTGTTTTCCATCGAACCGGATGGTATCTTGTAGGCTTCGACTATCGAAGTCTTGATTATAAGCGCCATTATCAGGGCGATCCCCAGGGATTCCACCAGCTCCCCGGCTTGTTCATACCATTGCCTTTTCTTTTTACTCCTGGTTTTGAAAAATATCGCCATTCATTCCTCCGGCCTATTATGCGTCAAGTCTGTTATAACTTCGGACATCCACCAATATATTACCGCCGACATCGGCAAAAGGTTGCCAATATCTACAACCGATGTCAGTTTAATTTATATTATTCTCTGATTTAATGCAAATCAGGAATTAAAAAATTATAACTTATATTATACAGAAAATACTTGGCATTTAAGACGCTAAAAGAGAGATAAAGCGATTAATTAATAACCGTACCCGGCCGATCCCATCGCACATGCTGAATGAGAGTGGGAAAATTCTTTAAATTATACATCCAAAGATCATAATTCGATAAGCCATCGGCTGATTGGGGCAAATTATCGCCATAATCCCAGGACCAAATAATCATCATGGCCCGCCCCAGAACCAGATCACGATCTAAAAAACCCCAGAAACGCGAATCGGCTGAATTATCGCGGTTGTCACCCATCATAAAAAGCTTGCCAGGCGGGACTTTAATCAACGGCATGTTATCTCTGATCGGCATTCCCCAGCGAGGCGTATATTGCGAAGGTATAATCCGGCTATCGATAAATTTTCCATTTTCGGGAAGAGCTACAGGTATGCCATCGACATAAACCTGCTTATCGCGAATTTCGACGGTTTGACCTTCAACGGCGATACATCTTTTGATATAATTTAGATTTTGATCAAGCGGATATTTAAAAACAATGATGTCGCCGGGTTTAGGCTCTTCGATAGCCGGCAACTTAATATTCGTAAAAGGAATCGGCAGACGCATGCCATATACGAATTTATTGCCGATAATATGATCGCCGGCGTAAAGCGTGTTTTCCATCGAACCCGACGGGATAACATAGGCCTCCACTACCGAGGTTTTAATAATCAACGCCAATACAAGCGGTATGCCGATCCCGCTTATCCATTCCCAGGTTTTCCTCTGCCATTTTGGCCGACCGGCTAAACTCAATTTGCTTGATAATGACACAATTTCCTCCTCATTTGAGCAGAGCGCGTTTTACATATTAATAAAGACACTCAAAATTATACGTGATAAAATAGAAAATGTTGAGCATTTTATGGATTCGAGAAATTATTTTAATATCCCTGTTAAAAGACGGGCGATATCATTATATGTCACCACCACCATCAATAGAATTAACAAAATCATGCCCACTTGCTGGGCCACCATCCGGCTCTTGATCGAAACAGGCCTGCGAATTACGCCCTCGATAGCCAAAAATACCAGATGCCCACCGTCCAAAACCGGAATCGGCAGAATATTCAAGATAGCCAGATTAACCGACAGGAAGGCAGCCAGTCCCAATAGCGCCAGAAAACCCTGTTTAGCCGCATTACCGGCCGCTTGAGCGATCATGACCGGCCCGCCTAAATTTTTAATCGATTCCTGTTGCGATATCAACCGCCAGATAATTCGGAACATCTCGCCGGTTAGAAAAACCGTCGCGTCTATGCCCTCGACAAACGCCCGCCAGGGACCGGCCG